>NZ_JAGIQE010000020.1:0-143400 GCF_017815075.1 Burkholderia sp. AcTa6-5
ATGATCTGGCTGTCCGTGAATCTCGACTTCTTCATTCTGTAGAACTCCCTCAACGAGAAAATTCTACTTCTGATCCCGCCGGTTCTGCGGGGGGATTACCGAACGATACGGCCGATGCGGATCGTCCGAGACGGCGATCACAAGTGGAAGAAAGGTTACGGCCACCATCGGCGCTCGCTCGCGGAGAACGCGATGTATCGCCTGAAGACGCTCACCGGTACGGCTATGGGCACGTCGAACCGAATCACAAGCGACCGAGGTCGCTATCCGCATGAGCGTATTCCAACATGGGGCGTATCCTTGAGTTCGTAAGCCCTGTGTACTTCGATCTCCTCGTTTCGAACTACACCACCAAGCCTACGTCTGAAAATCAAACGTCCCGACGAAGCGCACGCGGGAGGCAGGACGGACGCTTTCTGCGTTCTCGTACTGGAAGTTATAAAGTAGGATCAGACCATTATCGTCAGCACTGCGCATAGCTTCGAGCTGAAGAATCAGCACGTCGGCAAAACTATCGAGCCAAGAAAATCCCACAAGATTCTCTCGGAGGCTTAGATCCGGTTGCAGCATGTCCGCCTCGCGGAAGCCATCGTCAAACCAATCAATTCCGGTATCGTCTCGAAACTGATTGAAAGAGTCACCATTCTCATCGTAGGCGTTCTCGATGTAGTCCGTAAGATCATCGTCGTCAGTGAACTTCCCGACCCAGACTGATACTTTATTAGCTTTTTCCATTCTTCCTTACTCCGTCGGCGGCCGACGACCCACGGGCAGATCGTCGACGCCATTAGTGAGCCGATAATTTCCCCAGTTCTGCAAACGCCGTAAGTACGTTGCATAGTCCATGGATGAATCGACAATATCGATGATTTCACCGTGCGCTGTCCCTGATCCTTTCTTTCCGTGCATCCAGTCAGGATTGATACCACCAGTAGATTTCGTCGGCGTTCGATTTCCCCAGATATCTTCTGCTGTGAGCCCCCAACGCTTAAAGGTAGGGGCACGACTTACTGGCAACCACTCGTGCTGTTCGACCGTCTTCTCGATCGTGTGGTCACGTGCACCGTACCGATAGCGCGCACGGCCGATCCGTTTCGGCAGGCCGCCTCAGTAATAATGGTAAGCATCCACGGGATGCCTGGCGCCCCGTGCGCGGCAATGTTCATTGCCGCGTCGCAACGAAAGTGCTCGGCCGGCTGTAGCGGACTTTCGGCCGAAACGATCCGGCGCGCACGTCGCGCCGATACGTAAGCGTGTCAGCGTCGCTATCGACCCGCTCCAGTTGTCCGGCGGCGTTGTAGTGATACACCTGATATCTCCATTTACCGACTTGAACAGTTGATCAACATCCGCTTTGGCCATTACAAATGATGTGCCGTCGCATTGACCCATATCATATTTTCGAAATTTCCGACAAATGCTCGCTGCGCTGGTCACCCACTAGACGTTGCACGCCACCGTCGTTTCGACCTTTCTGAAAAAATCACGCATAAGCATCACCATAATCCTTACCTTTCCAAAAGATATCCACACCAGAACTTTTATATAGCTCATCAAGCAGTTCAGAAAAGCTTAACGCTATTATCGGACAACTTCCAACTACGCCATGAATTTCGAAATTGCTATCGTAGCACCTTCCACCCCTTTCCTTTGATGTATCGATAGATATGTAGTCGCCATTATCCGTTTTACATATCGCATACCATGAAAAAGAAATGTCATCCTCACAAGGGTCGCCCACAATAATCATATTAGTTTGCAACACTTCGCTAGCCGACAATATTTTGAACGATATATTTTCTTTTCCGGATCTAAACAAAATTACGCCACCGCAAAGATCGTAGAATTCCACCATATCATTCGGATATGCCATGTCAGCATGCGGTAGCGGCGGCAACTTCCCGCTCACCGGCAACACCTGACATCTACCATCGGATCTAATAATCTCCACAATCTCTTTAATCGACCTCATATCCGCCCCTAGAATTTCACTGGATCAAACTCACCCGTGTATAAATACTGATTCAATGCCCTATAGTAGGCATCCCTACTCGCCTGTGGAACATTTGCTGCATCAAACATTTTCTCGGATAGCGCCTGCATTTCTCGATTGCTCACGGCCTCCCAATCAACTTTTCCGCCAACTGGACGCCCCGTTTTTATAGTTAGCCAATCTCGGTAAGCGGCCTTTGTCGCAGCATGCGACTCAACAGACAAAGCAATTGTTGGCGAATTAGTTGGATACTTCCCACCATAGTCCGGAACATTCTTTGCCATCCATACATCAAGTACTCCGTGGTGGTTTTCTAAAGGTGAATTGCTCGGTCGATATGGAACAACGTCATACTCTTTAACGTCCTCGCAACCGCTCAATCCCAGGGGGTCAACCCACGCATCTGGCGCGTGCACATAGCCCTGTGTTCTAAAACCACCTTCAAGTCCAATCGGATCGAAACTAAGATACTGTCCTGTATCTGGATCGTAGTATCGATTCAGGTTGTAGCACAGTCCCGTCTCCGCGTCGTCCCATTGACCGGGAAAACGCAAAGTCGTGTCGATTGAAATTGCTGCGCCTTGCGCGTCATTCGCTGCTCGTCTGGCCGGCAACAGTTTCCCCCACAGCGAATACGCCCCCTTCCAAACAGGCGTGCCATGTTCGTCGAACACCGCCTTTGGCAAACCGACCTGGTCTGTCAGAATCGGATAGATGCCGCTGTCGGTCTCCTGCGCAAGCGGCAAGAAACTGCTTGGCTCAATATGCCATGTCACGACTTGGCCCGTCGTACCGTCTCGCTGCTCGATCCAGCGTTCGGCAAGCATCGGACCGTCCCACAGGAACTTCACCGTTTCGCGGCCGCCGACTTGCTGCTTCTCGATCCGGCGATTGAAAGCGTCGTAGCGATACGCCCAAACACCGCGCTCGGGCGTAACGACCCTCACGAGCCGATTGAGCCCGTCCCACGTGTATTGCCACGTTTTCGGCCTGAACCCCGGCTGTTCGACCGTCTTCTCGATCGTGCGGCCACGTGCATCGTATTGATAGCGTGCGTAGCCAACCTGTTCCGGCAGACCTCCGCGGCGATAGTGGTGGGCATCCACGGGCGCCCGTTGCCCGTGCGCGGCAATGTTCATCACAGCGTCGTAGCGGAAGTGCTCGCTCGGCTGCAGCAGACTTTCTGCGCAGATGATCTGGCCGCGCTCATCGCGCTGGTAGGTGAGCGTATCCGCGCCCGTGTCGACTCGCTCCAGTTGCCCGGCTGCGTCGTAGTGATAGACCTGCCGCGTCAATTGCGCGAGCGCACGGGCCGGATCGGCTTGCAAGGCATCGAAGGCTACGGCAGGCCCCGCAATCTGCCGGCGTATACGGCCGAGCGCATCGTACTGTTGCTGCGCGACAAAATCTCCCGCCTCACGGCCGATCTCGCGCCCTAACCCATCACGCCGGATCGTCAGTTCCCCGACTTGCGTCAAAGCCCCGGATACATCGTACGCATAGGCGGTCTCGCGCCTAGGTGTCATCCGCAGACGGCGTTGTCCATCGGCGTCGTAGACGTGCCGCAACAGTTCGCCATGCTGATCTTCGCCGATTAAGCGGCCATTCCTGTCGTAGGCAAAGCGCGTCACATGAGCGTGCTCACCCTGGACCTCCGCCGATGCCAATCGCCCGCTCGCATCGTAGCGGTAGGCAAGCTTCACGTCGCCGGCATCGATCTCGATAAGCCGGTCGGATGCATCGTACGTATAGCGCCACTGGCCACCATCGGGCAGTGTCTTCGTCAGCAGGCGACCAACGGCATCGCGCTCGTATTCGGTCGCGCGGCCTCCCCAGTCGATCTCGGTCGCGAGACGCCCGGCCGCGTCGTAGCGGTACGTGTAAGTTTCTCCCAGCGCATTGATAACCTTCGTCAGCCGGGTCGCGTGGTCGTACTCAAAACGCGTTGCATGACCGGCCGCGTCGATCGACGCCGTGAGCAGATCGAATGGACCGTAGGTTCGCTGGATCGTACGTCCTAGCGGATCGATCCATTCGACTGGGAGGCCCTCACTGTTGTATCGCGTCTGCGACACGGAGCCATCAGGGCGCGTAACCGCGCTCAGCAGACCGCGCGGATTTGCCGGGCCGTCAGCATAGTCGTAACGCGTCACATGCCCGTCGGGCGACGTTTCCTCCAGCAGCCGGCCCAGCGTGTCTATCTTGCGCCTAAAGCGCGCACCCGTTGGCAACTCGATGTCCGTCAGCCGCAACCGGTCATCGTAGTCCAGGCGCGTCTCGCGATCACCTTGAACCACTCGCAGCAATTCGCCACGGGGCCCATAGCGATAGGTCGTTTTGTTGCCGTCCGGCTCGGTACGTGCAATCAACCGATACAGATGGTCGTACTCGAGCTTGATCGTGCCGCCGGTCGGCAAGCGCGCCCCGGTTAGGCGCTGCTCGTCGTCATAGTCGAAGTCAACCGTTCTCCCCGAGCTTTCGACGACCGAAGTCAGTTGGCCGCGCTCGTCGTATCGATAGTCCGTCCGTCGGCCAAGCGGATCAGTCCGGGCCATCAAACGACCAAGCTCCCATTCGGAGTAAGTGCAATGACCGAGCGGATCGGTTTCGGCCGTTACAAGACCTTCGTCGTTATAGGCGTAGGTCCATTCGCCGTCGACGTCAATCACGCGTGTGCAGCCGGCTTCGTAGATGAATCGGCCCGTGTGATAGCCCTGCCGTGTACCTGTCTCGACTACACGACCAGCGGTGTCGTACCGATATCGAACATCGGTCTGGTCTGTATCCCGCCATTGGGTCATCCAGCCGTGTTCGTCGTACGCGTAATAGAATTGGCCAAACTGGAAGCTCGCCACGTGGGTAAGCATGCCATGCTGGTAGTCGTAGTCCACAAGCGTTCTGGAACCACCGTCCGCATCATGGAGAACGATCCGTTGCAGCCGACGGTCGCGCCCGGGATAAGCAATCTCGAGCCGATAGCCACCGCTATGGACCATGCCACTCAAACGACCAGCACTATCGTAGGAAAGAACGATCGCGTTGCCGTCGAGGTCCTCGATCCGTTCGAGGCGAGACGAGCGCCCGTCAACGAGCGGCGCGAAAATACGCAGTTGTCGCGTATCGCGATCGAAGATGCGCGGATCGAGCCGGCTTCCGACCAGCCGATAACGCGGCTCGCGCAAGTTGATGCCGTTGAGCGCCATATCCGGCGCGTCAAAGCCGATCGCAAGGCCAGCGCCGTCGTGGAATCTCACGAAGCGGCCACCATCGAACGTCAATTGCTGCGACCAGTTGTCCGACCAGCGGTGACCGAGCAATCCGTGATCGTCCGATCGAGTCCGATAGCGTCGTTTGAACTCGAGGGGCAGGACTCCGGGAATGGCAAGATCGGTACGGATCTCCAGCATTTCTCCGGATACCGGATCAACCGGATCCTTGCACTTCGGTCGATTCTCGTCCTTGATACCCCTTTGTTCCGCAGATCGGGTGGGCTCAGGTCTGAATTTCTCGCGCAGCCCCTTGCCGGCAAACTTTCCCGCCCCACCGCCTACGAGCCCCCCGAGCAAACCCGCCAGGAACTCCTGAGTCGCCGACAACTCCGGGTTCTTCGGGCCATAATTCCCGGTCGTCTTGTCGATCCAGATGCTGTTGCGCCCCGAATTGACCTTGCCGCTACAGTGGGTCTCGTGGCCGATCCGCACCAGCGGCAGGCCGTTGACGAACACGGTTTTGCTGCCGTCGACGAGTGCCTGCGGCGCGCCGGAATGGTGATCGCATTTCACCAGGTCCGTGACGCGCGCCACTTTCTTACCTTCAAAATACACATTGCTCGAACCGGTGACGATCTCGCCACAGTTGGTTCCCATACTTTGGCTGGCTGACGCGAGCGCACTACCCAGCGTCAGGCCGCCCGCCATGCATGCCCCGACGATCAGCGCGCCGGCGAGTCCACCTGTTGCCACGGTCGCCGCCACTGCCACGCCAATCGCGACCCCCACGGCAATGCCGGCGAGAATCCCCATAAAACCCGACGAGTGCGCAATCCGATCGCCAATGCATGCGGGGTGCGGATCGCCTCGGCCGATTGTGAGGCCCAGGGCATCGCCAACCTGCGTGAACTCCTTTGACAGCCAGCCGGTCACGCCGACCTTATCGAGCGCCCAAGCGCCACCGACTGCAATCGCCAGCGGAAGCATGACGGTGCCCGCTGCAACCGCGCCCGCACCCAGTGCCGCCCCGCCGGTCGCACCACCTGCCAGCGCCGTACCGGCGGCACCCAGCCCGGCGGCCGTCCCCTCGATGGCGGTCAGGCCCGCATCGGCGCCGAGCATCCCATAGTTGAGGTGCTCGTAAAACGGCTGCTCGGCCGCTTTCGCGGCCTCACCGTCCTCCAGCCTGGCGATTTGATCGAGACGTTCCTGTGCGCTGCCGCTCGGCTCGTTGTAATTCGGCGTGTCCGACATTGCCGCCTCAGATCGGATCGCGCAACTGAAGGCTTTGAATCACCGCCCGGATTTGGTCGCGCTGTGTGTCACTCAGCGTACCGGGCGCGGTGAAGGTGAGCATCAGCACGACCTGCCCGTATTCCACCATCGTCAGCCGCTGGTGAATGGGCGCCTGGTTGTTCGCCCAAGTAAACTCATGCACGTGCGCAGCACGCCCGGATACCGTGGCGTCCTCATTTGCCACCTCGGCGTAATCTGGAACCTGCTTCGCCACCTTCCGGATTTCGCTTGTCACATATTCGGCGAACTTCATGCCCCACGGCAGGCGCTCGCGCGTAATCACGAAGCTCACGCCTTCCGTGCCTGTCGCTGCCGACACAAATACGTTCATCGTTTTATCCTGCCACTCCACGGGCAGCGCCAACGTGCCTTCCTGCATCTGGTACATGCTTTGTTATCCTTATTGGGATTAGCCGTTCTTCGGGTTGATGTCGGTCCGAGCAGCCTGGATGTTGATGTTGCTGTCATCCAGGTGGATCACCGAATCGCCCTTATAGATGTCGATCGAGTCGGCAGTCATGTGAATCCGCGTACCGCCATCGCCACCGATCTTGATCCAGAGTTCCTTGGCTTCCAGGGTGTGCACGCCCTGCGGAGTCTGATGCAGCGTATTGCCCTGCACTACAACGTCCGACAGGTTGCCCACTGCGATAGCCGTCGTATGGTTGCCCTTGCCGACCTCGACGGTCCGGTCGCCTTTGAGAACTTGAGTCCACTGCGCGTCCTCGACAACGGTATGCATGTCCTTCTGTGCATGCATGTAAAGCATCTGTGCACCATTGACGTCGCTCATCAGCAACTCGTTCGACCCCGCGCCCTTGTGCGTCTGGCTCTTGATCCCCATCGTCTGGCCGGCCGCGCCGTGATACGGGTTGCCCTGCTCGCCGTTGAACACGCGGCCGACGATCACCGGGTTATCCGGATCGCCCTGATTGAACGCCACCAGCACTTCCTGCTTGATCCGCGGAATCGCGGCCGCGCCCCAGCCGTCGCCCGCCCACGGTTGCGACACGCGCACCCACATCGAATCGGAGCCGTCCTTCTTGCCGCGCCGGTCCCACGGGAAATGCACTTTCACCGCGCTGCCGTTCGTATAGATTTCCTCGCCCTTCGGCCCGACGACGATCGCCGACTGCGTGCCGTGAATCACCGGCTTCGGCGTCGCGCGCGGCGCACGGTACGGAACCTTCTTCGGCAGCAGCGCGAAGCTGTTGCGGTACGGCAGCTTCGCGCTGTGCTGCGTGTAGTCGTTCACGGCCTCGTGACGCACGTGCAGGATCACGTATTCCTGGTTGTTTTCGAGGACGGGGTGATTCGCGACGGCCACGGCGCCGGCCGTGGTCATGCGCCACGCGTAGCCGCCGCCGGTATAGCGATGGGCTTGCGCCTCCTCGGCCTCCATCGCGAAACGGGCGTAGCGGTTGCCGTCGTCGCCGTGGTCGTACAGCGACTGGTGCTCGAACCGCTCGGTCGCATCGAGCCGCGCATGCTTGAGGTTCTGCGGCCCGGCCTCCACCAGCATCAGCGGCGACGACGGATTCTGGTGATTGAAGTCGCGGAACGTGACCTTGCCGACGCCGAAACGCCGGCCTTCGTGCAACTGGTCGATGCCGCTGTCCTCGCTCGCCTCGGTTGCGGCGAACGGCACGGTGGCGAGCCCGTCGATCGGGCGAAACAGCAGGTTCGTGTCGCCGATCACGAGAAAGTGCTTGTCCTTCTCGTAGCGATGCGTCCACACGAGCCCCTCCTGCTCCATCAGCCGCGCGCAGAAGTTGTAGTAGCTCTCCTGGTACATCACGACGTACTCGAGCGGCTTCTGGCTCGTCCGGATGTCGAACGTGAAATCGGAAAACCCGTGTTCCTGGAAAATCTCGGTGAGGATGTCCTGCGCGGTCTTGTTCTGGAAGATCCGGCAGTCGGTCGAGCGCGTGAGGAACCAGAACCACGGCACGGCCGTCAAGTGATATTGCGTGACGTTTCCGGGGTTGCCGGCCCGATCGAACGATGCCACGTAGCCGTCGAAGTAGCGGTCGCCCTCGACGGCACCCGACGCCACGACGCGTTCGAGCGTCGACAGGCGCGCCTGCTGGTCGAAGCGGATCTTGACCTGCTGGCCGATCAGGTCCTCGGGCCTCAGGTCGTGGCGATGCGACAGCAGGTCGAGATGGATTTCCGGCAAGCGGTTCACGTGCTCGTCGACGACGGCCGCGCTGACCAGCAGCACATCCGGGCCGAGCGGCGTATCGAGCGTGACGTAACGGTTGAGCTGCGTCAGGCGCGCGGGGTTCGCGGCGCCGTTGATCGCTTCGGCGATGGCGCCGGGCGTCTTCTCCATTAGCGAGAAGCCGGTCTGCGCGAGTTGCAGCGCGCGCTGGACGGTGTCGACGTGCCCCGCGAGGCCGGCAAGCGGCCCGAGGCTGCCGGCCACACTCGACGCCACCGGGCCGGCGAGGCCCCCGAGCGCGCTCAACGAGCCGAGCGCACTGCCGCCCAATCCACTGGGAATACCCCCGTTCGGAGCGAAACTCATTCTTGTTCCTTGCGTGTGATCTCAGGTTCCATCGGCCGGCTCGCCGGTCCGCGGCTTCGATAATGTAGGGTAAAACCCGAGCGCTTGAAAGACGTCCGCAAACGTTTTCGTTCGAGCACTGAAAAGCGAGAAACTAAACCAGCGGCTGGGTACCCGGACGCGGCGTCCCACGCCGAAGCAGCACGCCGGTAGCGGCCGAAAACAGCACGACCTGCACGAAGCTCGTGACCGGCACGTATGGTGCGAAAAACCGGTCCATCACCTGCGCGAATCCGCTCAGGCTGAACGCGGCGAAACGCTGCTCGTCCACCACCAACCGCACCTCCAGCCCATGCACGAAAGCCGATGCCGGCTTGCCGGGTAGCCAGCACCGCACGCGCGCCGTCGACAGCGACACGAGCGCATCGAAGCGCCGGCCGGCGTCGACGGAGTCCTCCGCCCAGCGTGCGCAAAGCCGCCTGAGCTGGGTCAGGCCGCCCTTGTCCAGCCGGATCGCCTGCGGCACGAGGAGCGACAGCAGATCCCACAGCTCCCCGTAACGGAAAGCGGGCGGCTGGCTCCGTGTCGGCCGGTTCAGCAGCGAAATCGTTCCCACCGGGTCGCCGCTGGGCAACGCCAGCTCGCGCCCCCGCATCCCGGACAGATCGCCCTGCGTGCAGGACAGCCGTATCTCCAGCTTGCGATGACCGGGATCGGCAGGTCGTCCGTCCTGGTCGACCAGTTCCAGTTCGACGCCGCGGCGCGACTCGGCAGTGTCTGCCGGGACTGGCGGCGGAGTCGCCTCCGTCTCCTTGGACCGGGAATCGACAGGCTCCTTAGGCGCCCGCCGTGCCTCGTCGCGCAACATCATCCAGAACAATCCGGGACGCATGCCCGCGCCATGTTGCAGCGACCGGAACGGCGCCAGCATCGACGCGCCCGAGTCGGAAACATGGCGAACGGTGTCGATCGACCAGATAGCCGTGCGCGACGCGCCGGCCTGCGCAAGCGCCTTCACCGCGTAATGGGCGCAGCCGGCGCGCGTCTCGATCGGCTGGGCGTCGTCCGGAAACAGGTTGATGACCGGCGCACAAAACAGCCGGACGTGGTCGGCGGTGGCGGCGGCCAGGCGTTGCGCGCGATGCGAATCCGGATGCACGCCCGCGATCGCGAGGTGGAGCGCGACGCGACGGTTGACGCCGGCGATTCGCTTGATCGCCCGCATGTCCAGGTCGACAAAGTCGAAACGCTCTGGCACCGCGCAATACGTCATCAGCAAGTGGAGCGGCCAGAGCGCATCGTCGGGCCGCACGTCCAGCAACGCATCGGCGGGATCGAAGCCGACAGCCGTGAACGTCGCGTCCGGCAGACGCTTCCAGCGCGTTGCATCGCCTGCTTCGACGAAGCTCCGGCCGGCAAGAAGCAACACGGCATCGGCGAGCGCCGCGACGATTTCCCGCGCACCGGTGAAATGCATGCGCAATGTGTCCGGCACGATGGCGAACGTCGCCTTCGGCGTCGTGAGTTCGAACGTGAAGGTCAGCAAACCGGTCGTTTCCGGGGGCAACGCGACGTCGCGCGGCGCGATCGACGAGGTCGTGTAGCGCACCGACGATACCGTCAGCGGCACGATCTCGACATCGTCCGCGATGCGGAATACTTCCTTGCCGACCGGTGCGATCAGCCGCTCGCCGCGACGAACGACGCGCGGCGCAGTCAGTTCGCTGCTGCCGTCGCCATGGAATTGCGCAATCGCGCACGATGGAAACGGGCGCAGAAAAGCGCCGTCGAGCGTATCGAGAAAACTGCCCGTGAACGCAGGCACGTCATCTTCGAGACGAATGTCGTGACACGCCGCCATCAACGCGAACGACTGCAACAGGCGTTCGACGTGCGGATCGTCCGAATGCTCGCCGGTGATCGCCAGCCGAGCGGCTATTTTGGGAAAGCGCTGAGCAAACGTCTGCATCGAATGGCGCAGCAGCGTCATCTCGCGTTCGAAGTGCGGCAGCAGATCCTTGGGTTCGATGGCCATACTCGTTCCGTCCGTCGCTGCATTCGCCTACGACGATGCAGCATTCATGAAAGCGGAACGATCTTATTCGGATAGGTCGCTTTATATTTCCAATGAATTGAACGGCCACCATGTTGGCGGCGGCGAATTCGGTCGATGGCCATCCTGCCTTCGGCGAATATCAGGGCTCGCCGCGTGTGAATGGCCGCTCGCAAATTTTCGCGCCAATGGTGGCGAACCGTTAAAACAGACAGCACAGCATGCTCGTCGACGCGGCGGCCACGCGCCATGCATCGCGTCACCGCGGCGAAACCACGATCGCCGCTCGCCGATTCTGCGCCCGCCCGCCCGGCGTCTTGTTATCCCCTACCGGATCGCGCTTCCCTTTCCCGACGATCGCGATCCGCTTCGCATCGAGTCCCGCGTCGACCAACTCGACAGCCACGACTTCAGCCCGCCGCCTCGACAGCTCGACGTCGTACTTCTCCGTCCCCTCGTTATCCGAATACCCGTACACCCGCACCCCGTTGATCCCCGCCGACTGCAACGTCCGCCCGATCCGTTCGACGATCCGCCGGACATCCGGCTTGAGGTTGTACCGGTCGAAATCGAACAGGATCGGCCCGGCCGCCCCGAACTCGAACCCCTGCCCAGTCTCCTGGAACCCGGCCGACTTCAGCGCCGTGACCTGCGTCTGCGTCAGCCCGCGATGAAGCGGCGGCGTCTGGCAGCCCCCCAGCAGCATGCCCAGCAGCAGCGCACTCCCGACGCACGTCCGCCTCATGCTCACAGGAAACGAGTGGTTCATTTCGCATCCCCTTCCATCGCGCCCGCTCCGCGAGCGCTTCTTTTAACCGCCGCCGCGGCCTCGTCCGCGGCGCGAGTCGATCGACATCACACCGGCCCTGCCACGCTCTCCGCCAACTGCCACGATCCCGGCCGCGCGCGCTTGGCGCGGTACATCGCGATATCCGCCGCGCGCAGCAGGCCGCTCGCGTCCGACGCGTGATCGGGATACAGCGCAACGCCGGCACTCATCATGGTGGCCACCACGCGGCCGTCGGACAGCTCGATCGACGGCGCCATGCCGGACAAAATCTCGTCGGCGATCCGGCACACGCTGCCCGCCTCGGGCACCGCCGCCAGCATCACCGCAAATTCGTCGCCGCCCAGGCGCGCGACGAGATCGGTCTCGCGCACCCGCGTGCGCAACCGCGATGCGATGCCGATCAGCACCGCGTCCCCGGCGTCGTGGCCGAGACAATCGTTGATCTCCTTGAAGCGGTCGCAGTCGAGATAGAGCACCGCGACCCGATGACCCGTCAACGTGGCATCGCACAGCGCAAGCGCCAGGCGCGATTCGAACTGCATGCGGTTGGGCAACCCGGTGAGCGCATCGTGCGTCGCCTTGTGCTCGAGCGACGCGTTCTCGTCGCGCAGCGTGTTCTGCCAGTCTTCGAATTCGTCGAGCAACGCGTTGAAGTCGTCGCCGAGCTGATTCAGTTCGGCGATCGCCGTCGGCTCGACGCGCCGCGCGAACGCCCGCTCGCGCCGCACCGCGTGCGCGACGCCCGCCAGCGCGCGCAGCGGCGAAACGATGTTGCGCAGCAGGCGCTTCGAGCTCACATACGCACCGAACACGCTGACGGCGAGGCAGCCGAGAATGCCGCCGACGCCGCCGAGCAGGAAGCCGAAGAACTGGTGCCCGCGCCCGCGCACGACGACGTGGCCGACGATGATGCCGTCATGCATCACCGGCGCGGTGACCGGCCCGGGCAGCGCCACGTCGGCGACGGCGCGCTCGAGCCGGGCGACCCCGTTTCCGGCCGGCAACTGCCACGTCGCGAACAGTTGCCCCTTGCTGTCGGTGACGACCACCTGCGCGACGTCCTCGTCGCCGGCGATCATCCCGATCGCCTCGTTCGCCGCGACGCGATCGCCGAACACGAGCGCCGCCTCGACCGTATAACCGAGCGAGCGCGCCAGCAGATTCAGGTTGTTGCCGGCATACGCGCGCAACGCGATCACGGCGACGACGATCAACGACACGGCGGCCATCGTCACGGCGACGAACGCGAGGCGCAGATGCGCGCGGCGCAGCACGCTTTGCAGCGTCGGGCGCGGCGGGCGCGAAGCGGGAACGGGGGGCGCGGATCGTGTCATGGCGCCACCGGCCGTCGTGCAAGGTTGAGGACATTCGGATGCACGCGCACGCCGCTGCGCGCGACGGCATCGAGATTGATGTCGAAGGTGACGCGTTCACCTTCGACCGTGACGCAGAACATCGCGCCCGCGGTGCAGGACATATCGTGTTCGGCAATGGTCAGCACCGGGCGGCCGGACAACACGGCCCTGACCCGTGCGCGCTCGTCGTTGCCGAGGGCGCCGAGATAGACGACGTCGCACGCGACGCCGAGCGCGGGGTCGTCGAAGCGGACGCGCTGCACGTCGAGCACGGTCGAGCCGGCCTGCAGCGTGTCGGTCAGGCCGCCCGCGTAGTCGGGCCTGCCGGTCACGCACAGATGCAGACGGACGGGCGTCGTCGGCCAGCGCGTGAAGCTGATGATGCCGAGCACCACCTGACGCACGGCGGAGTCGTGTGACGAAAAGGCGGGACCCGTTGGGCTGGCCGGCGTGGTGGTGGCGGCAACTTGCACCGCATCGATCGGGTGCTCGTCCATCACGGCAGGCGCGCCGGCGACGACCGGTACGGCGCTCAGAACGCAAACGATTGCGGCAAACGCCTGGCGGACCGTGGCGACTCGGCCCCGCCGGCCGGACGCCTTTCGCGCGGCGATGGCCGCCGCGCACGCTGGCGTCGATGCGACTGCGAGACTCGCAGCCGCCGCGCACACACTTGCATCCATGATGGAAACATCTGCCGCAGTCGTTCCCGGCCCTGCCTCCTGCCTGCCATGCGCGTGCAGGCACCGTATCACGCGCACGATTCCTTCCATCTTAGGTAAAAATTCGGATGACCAAGCAGTGGGAAACACCCGCGAAAGCATCGGAAAGCAGGCGGATTCCGTGTGGCTGCCCGATGAGACGGACGGACGCGTCGACCGATGTCGATTCGATCTCGGCGTCGGCGTCGGCGAATTGATCGGCGGATTGATCGTCGCGCACGGGCCAGCCGCCACGTATCGACCGCGTGCCCCCTCTTGGCCCCCCACGCCGGCGCGAGTATGCTTGCGGTTCGAACGATTCCCAACCCGGGCGCGCACACCGTACCGCGGCCACGCGCCCCGCCAACCGTCACTCACCATCGATGGATTTCGACGTCATCGTTCTCGGCGCCGGCATCGTCGGCGTTTCCGCCGCGCTGCACCTGCAGGATCGCGGCCGCAAGGTTGCCCTCGTCGATCGCGGCGCGCCCGGCGAAGGCACGAGCTTCGGCAATGCCGGGCTGATCGAGCGCTCGTCGGTCGAACCGTACCCGTTCCCGCGCAGCCCGTTCACACTGATGCGCTATGCGCTGAACCGCTCGACCGACCTCTACTGGCACAGCGCGTCGCTGCCCGCGTTCGCGCCGTGGCTCGCACGGTTCTGGTGGGAATCGGCGCCGCTGCGTCACGCGGCGGCGTCGCGCGACATGCTGCCGCTGATCGAACGCTGCATCGTCGAACACGATGCGCTGATCGCGCGGGCCGGCGCCGGCGAACTGATCCGCGCGAGCGGCTGGCTCGAAGCGTTCCGCACGCCGGCCGCCTTCGAACGGGGCGTGGCCGACGCCAGCCTCACCGCGCGCCGCCACGGGCTCGGCATCACGCCGCTCGACGCGGCCGCGCTGCGCGCGCACGAACCGAGCCTCGCCCCGGGCTTCTGCGGCGCGCTGCACTGGCTCGACCCCAAAAGCGTCGTCGATCCGGCCGCGCTCGTCAAAGCGTATGCGCACCTGTTCGTGCGGGGCGGCGGCACGCTGCTGACCGGCGACGCCGCGAGCCTCGACGCGCTGTCGCCCGGCTGGCAGGTCCGGACCGACGACGGCCCGGCGGCCGCGCCGGCCGTCGTGGTCGCGCTCGGCCCGTGGTCCGACACGGTGTTCGGCAAGTTCGGCTACAAGATCCCGCTGCGCGAGAAACGCGGCTATCACATGCACTACGCGCCGTCCGCGCGCGGCGTGCCGTCGGCGCCGATCGTCGATCGCGAATACGGCTACGTGATCGCGCCGATGCGGCGCGGGCTGCGGCTGACGACCGGCGTCGAGATCGCGCGCCGCGGCCTTCCGCCAACGGGTGTGCAGCTCGAACGCGCGGAACGCGTCGCGCGGCCGGTGTTCGGGTTCGGCGAGCGGCTCGACCCGCATCCGTGGCTCGGCTTCCGCCCGTGCACGCCCGACATGCGCCCGGTGATCGGCCCCGCGCCCGCGCATCGCGGGCTGTGGTTCGCGTTCGGACACAACCATCACGGGCTGACGCTCGGCCCCGTCACCGGCCGCCTGCTGGCCGAGATGATGACCGGCGAAGCGCCGTTCACCGATCCGGCGCCGTATCGCGCGGATCGCTTCTGAGCGCGCGATACCGGCGCCGGCACGAAGGCTCGGCTGGCGCCGAAACCCGTCGTCAGCGAAAGCGCAGCTGATTCCGCCCGAGCTGCGCAACGGACGCGCAGCCCATTAGCCGCATGTCCCGTTCGATCTCCGTGCGCATCAGTTGCAGCGCACGTTCGACGCCGGGCTGCCCGGCGGCGGCGAGCGGAAACAGGTAATAACGCCCCAGGCCGACCGCCTTCGCACCGAGCGCCAGCGCCTTGAGCACGTGCGAACCCCGTTGCACGCCGCCGTCCATCATCACGTCGATCCGGTCGCCCACCGCGTCGACCACCTCGGCAAGCTGGTCGAACGCGGCGCGCGAACCGTCCAGTTGCCGTCCGCCGTGATTCGACAACACGATGCCGGTGCAACCGATGTCCACCGCCCGGCGCGCGTCGTCGACCGACATCACGCCTTTCAGGCAAAACTGCCCGTTCCACTCCCGCACCATCGCGGCGACGTCGTCCCATGTCATCGACGGATCCAGCATGTCCGTGAAGTAGCGGCTGATCGACATCGCGCCGCCGCCCATGTCGACATGCCGGTCGAGTTGCGGCAAACGGAATCGCTCGTGAGTCAGGTAGTTGATCGCCCAGGCCGGCTTCAACGCGAACTCGGTCATCCCCGCGAGCGTCAGCCGGAACGGAATCGAGAAACCGGTGCGCTTGTCGCGCTCGCGATTGCCGCCGGTGATGCTGTCCACCGTCAGCATCATCACGTTCACGCCGGCTTCCCGCGAGCGGTTCATCATTTCGCGGTTGAGACCGCGGTCCTTGTGGAAATAGAACTGGTACACCTGCGGGCCCGCGCTGATCGCACGGGCCTCTTCGAGGCTCACGGTGCCGAGCGACGACACGCCGAACATCGTGTCGAATTTCGCGGCCGCGGCGGCGACGGCGCGCTCGCCGTCGTGATGAAACAGGCGTTGCAGCGCGGTCGGCGAACAGTAAACCGGCATGCCGAGCCTTTGCCCCATGACCGTCACCGACAGATCGACATCGCGCACGCCACGCAACACGTTCGGCACCAGATCGCAGCTTTCGAACGCGCTCGTGTTGCGCCGATACGTGGTTTCATCGTCGGCCGCACCGTCGATGTAATTGAAGATCGGTCCCGGCAATCGCCGTCGCGCCAGCTCGCGGAAATCGTGGAAATTGTGGCAATCGTTCACGCGCATTCGTCACACTCCATTCCGCGCACGAGCGGCATGCCGGTGGGCCGGCACGCATCGCGGCGTTCGTTCTATGGCGACGGCCGGGTCATCACCCCGTACGAGGCCGCGTCGGCACCGGGGTGGGTGCGCATCGCGGACACCGCTGCCGACCATACAGGAAATCGATTCACACGCTCAATCGAGCGCGCGGCCGAAAATGCGGATCACTTCGTCGAGATGCTCGGCCATCGCACGGCGCGCGGCGTCCGGGTCGCGCGCGCGGATCGCATCGAGGATCGCGCGATGCTCGCGCTCCGACCGGTGCGGCATGTCGTTCGGCATGTACAGCGACTGCAGCCGCTGGAACATCAGGTCGTACTTGTGCGCAAGCAGCTGCTTGATCATCAGCGCATACGCGGCGTTGTCGCTCGCCTCCGCGATGCGGATATGGAACAGCCGGTCGCCCGGGTGCGTGAGCGAGCCGCTGCGGTTATCGTCCTGATTGCGCAGAAATGCTTCGTGAATCCCTTCGATCTGCGCATCCGAGCCATGCTTCGCGGCCAGCGACGCGGCCTCCGGCTCGATCAGCCGCCGCGCCTGCAGCAGCGCGAACGGCGGGATTTCGGTGTCGAGGTCGAGCGCGATGCCGAGCTCCGGATCGATCTCGACGATCGAGAACGGCGCGACCGTCGCGTCGGGTGCCGTCACGGGTTCGGGCGCGGCGGCCGTTTCGGGATGGCGCACCTTCACGCCGTCGCCGACGCGCACGCTGACGAGCCCGTTCACTTCGAGCGCGATCAGCGCCTCGCGCACCGACGTGCGCGACACGCCGAACCGTTCGGCAAGTTCGCGCTCGGGCGGCAGATAGCTGCCCGGCGGGAAATCGCCGGACTCGATCATCGCACTGAGCTTGTCGGCGATCTGCTGGTAGAGGCGGCGGTTCTGAATCGGCTGGATGGACATACGTTGACGCTGGTAATCGGTTTCGTTCCGGACGGCCCGAGCATCGCATGGACCGTTCGCGCCTATTTTATATGCCGCGCTTCACATCGCCCGGCACCGCGTAGCAGCGCGCGGCCGTGCCGCCCCACAACGCGGCGCGTTCGGCCGCCGACAGCCGCGCTTCGGCCCAGCGTTCGACGAGCGACGCGACCTCGTCATACGACGCCGCGAGCAGGCACACGGGCCAGTCCGACCCGAACATCAGCCGCCGCGGGCCGAACGCGTCGAGCGCCGCGTCGAGACACTGCTCGATATGCCGGATGTCCTGCGCGCGCAGGCCGCGCCGCCAGTCGGCTTCGGTCACGAGCCCCGACAGCTTGCACGCGACGTGCGGCAGCGCGCCGAGTTCACGCAGCGACGCGCGCCAGCGCGCGAGCGCCGTGTCGTCGCGTGCGAACTCGGCGAGCGCGGGCTTGCCGACGTGATCGAGCACGAGCCAGTGCGCATCGTGCCGCGCGCAGAACGCACGCACGTCGGGCAACTGGCGCTCGTACACGAGCACGTCGTACACATAGCCGTTCGCCTGCAGCCACGCGACGCCGCGATTGAAGCCGGGATCCGCGACGAACGCGCCGACGTCGGCTTCGTCCTGCACCTGATGACGGAAACCGCGCAGCTTCGGGCTGCGCCACTCGGCAACGTGGTCGGCCAGCGCCGGCGCACCGAGATCCTCCCAGCCGACCACGGCCGCGATGCGTGCGTCGTCGCGCGCCAGATCGAGCAGGAACGCCGTCTCGTCGCGCCCGGCGCGCGCCTGCACCGCGATCGACGCGCCGAGCGCCTGCGCATGCATCTGCGGCCACAGTGCGTCGGGCAGGTAGTCGCGCGCGAGCACGCCCATCCCGGGGCCGATCCACGGATAGTCGGCCGCGCGATAACGCCAGAAGTGCTGATGCGAATCGATACGCACTGCGCCCATGATGCCCTCGTGTTCGATCATCGCGGCGGCGACGGTCATCGCCGCCGCCGCACGTCCGCCACGTTCAGTCGTACAACACCGCCGCGATCTTCGGATCGTCGATATTGGTCTTGTCGTACCAGTAGAACCCGGTATCGATCACCTTCGGCAGCTTCTCGCCCTTGATCGCCTTCACGGCCGCCTCAACCGTCTTGTAGCCGATGCCGATCGGGTTCTGCGTGATCGCGCCGGCCATCAGCCCGCTGCGGATCGCGTCCTTCTGCTGCTTGCCGGAATCGTAGCCGACGATCACGACCTTGCGCTTCATCTCGCGCACGCCGTTGACCACGCCGATCGCCGATCCCTCGTTGGTGCCGAACAGCCCCTTGAGCTTCGGATACGCCTGCAGGATCGACTTCGTCACTTCGGTCGACTTCAGCTGATCGCCTTCGCCGTACTGCACGGTCACGACCTGCACCTTCGGGTGCGCCGATTTCATCCGGTCGAGGAAGCCGTCGCGGCGGTCGATGCCGGTGCGGCTCGTCTGGTCGTGCGCGACCACGGCCACCTGCCCTTCGTCGCCGATCAGCGCGGCGAGCTTGTCGGCGGCGAGCGCGGCAGCCGCCTTGTTGTTGGTCGCGGCCGTCGTCACCGGAATGTCGCTGTCCACGCCCGAGTCGAACGCGATCACCGGGATCTTCTCGGCCTGCGCCTTCTTCAGCAGCGGCAGCGCGGCCTTGCTGTCGAGCGCCGCGAAGCCGAGCGCGGCCGGCTTCTTCGCGATCGCGGCCGACAGCATGTCGATCTGCTTGTCGACCATCGCCTCGGTTTCGGGCCCTTCGAACGTCACCTTCACCTTGTAGTCCTTCGCGGCCTGCGTCGCGCCCGATTTCACGGCCTGCCAGAACTGATGCTGGAAGCCCTTCGAGATCAGCGGGATGTAGGTTTCCTGCGCGTGCGCGCCGGCCGTGACGCCGACGGCGAACGTCAGCCCGACGATCGCGTTCAACACCTTGCTCCTGATCACTTCGCGTCTCCTTTTTTCGTATCGAATGAAATGCCGGCCGAAACCGGCGGTGAAGCGCATGCCTGCGTGTGTCAACGGCGGCGCCGGCGCAGGATGTCCACGTAGACGGCGAGGATGATGATCACGCCCGTCACGACCGTCTGCCATTCCTGCGCGACCGACATGATGCGCAGGCCGTTGGTCAGCACGCTCATGATGAACGCGCCGATGATGGTGCCGACGATGCTGCCCGCGCCGCCCGACAGCGACGTGCCGCCGATCACGACGGCCGCGATCGCATCGAGCTCGTAGCCCTGCCCGAGCGCCGGTTGCGCCGAGTTCAGCCGCGACGCGATCAGCAGCCCGGCGATCCCGCACACCGCGCCGCTGAACGTGTAGACCGCGATCTTCCACGCATCGACGTTCACGCCGGATAGCCTGAGCGCCTCCTCGTTGCTGCCGAGCGCGAACGTGTAGCGGCCGAAGATCGTCCGGTTCAGCACGATCGACGCACCGATCGCCACGAGGAACAGGATCAGCACCGCGTTCGGAATCGGCAGCGCGGGAATCAGGTTGCCGATCAGCGAATCCTGCGCGATCGACGTGAAGCCCGGCGTGTCGTTGAAGTAGATCGGCCGCGTGCCCGAGATCACGAGCGACAGCCCCTTGAGCAGCATCATCATGCCGAGCGTCGCGATGAACGGCGGCACCTTCATCTTCGCGATCACGAAGCCCGACACGCAGCCGGACAGCGCACCGAAGCACAACGCGGCCAGGATGCCGAGCGGCAGCGGCATCCCCCATTTCGTCAGCACGACGCCGGCCATCACCGCGCAGAACGTCATCAGCGTGCCGACCGACAGATCGATGCCGGACGTGATGATCACGTACGTGCAGGCGACGGCCAGCACGCCGTTCACGGCAGTCGCCTGCAGGATCGACACGAGGTTGTCGACGTCGAGGAAGTTCGACGACGCGAAGCTGAAGAACGCGATCAGCAGCACGAGGCTCGCGAACGCGAGCAGCTTCTGCCGCGCGGCCGGGTTGAAGAAGCGCGCTTTCAGGCTCGATGCGGCCGCCGGCGTGTCGCCGGTGGCAAGGGGCGGAACGGGATGCGTATCGTTGGACATGATCATTAGGCGTCTGAATCGGGACAATCAGGACAACACGGTCGACTCGCGCTGCGTCGCGAGCTGCATGATCTTTTCCTGCGTGGCGTCGGCCGCGCGCAACTCGCCGGTCACGCGGCCTTCGCACATCACGAGAATCCGGTGGCTCATGCGCAGCACCTCGGGCAATTCCGACGAGATCATCACGATCGCCTTGCCCTCGGCGGCGAGCGCATCGAGCAGCTTGTAGATCTCGCTTTTCGCGCCGACGTCGATGCCGCGCGTCGGCTCGTCGAAGAACAGGATGTCGCAGTCGCGCAGCAGCCACTTCGCGATCACGATCTTCTGCTGGTTGCCGCCCGACAAGAGCCGCGCGGGCTGCGCGACCGACGGCGTGCGGATCGCGAGCTGGCGCACGTACGACTGCGCGGCGTCGCGCATCGCGCGCGCGTCGAGGAACAGGCCGCGGCGCACGAAGCGGCGCATGCTCGACAGCGCGATGTTGTTCTGCACGTCCATCCCGACCGCGAGCCCGAAGTGCTTGCGATCCTCGGACAGGTAGCCGATCCCGTATTTCACTGCGTCGGCCGGCGTGCGGATCGTCACGGCCCGGCCGTGCACGCGGATCTCGCCCGCATCGACCGGATCCGCGCCGAACACCGCGCGCGCGACCTCGGTGCGGCCCGCGCCCATCAGCCCGGCGAAGCCGAGGATCTCGCCGCGCCGCAGCGTGAAGCCGACGTCGCGGATCGCGCGGCCGCGCGACAGCCCGCGCACTTCGAGCGCAATCTCGTTCGCGGACGTATCGGGCGGCGTGCGGGTGTCCGCATCGAGCTGGCGGCCGACCATCATCGCGATGATCGTGTCCATCGACGTGCCCGCCATCGGCACGGTCGCGACGTACTTGCCGTCGCGCATCACGGTCACGCGATCGGCGATCTGGCGCAGCTCGTCCATCTTGTGCGAGATGTAGACGATGCCGACGCCGTGCGCGCGCAGGTCGCCGATGATGCGGAACAGCTCGGCGATCTCCGCGTTGTTCAGCGCGGCGGTCGGCTCGTCCATGATCAGCACGCGCGAGTCGAACGACAGCGCCTTCGCGATCTCGACCATCTGCTGCTTCGCGACCGTCAGCCGGCCCACGAGCGTGCGCGGGTCGAGATCGAGCCGCATCCGCTGGAAGATCGCGGCAGCGTCCCGATTCAGCCGGTCTTCGTCGACGAACACGCCGAAGCGGCCGCGCGGCTCGCGACCGATGAAGATGTTCTGCGCGACGCTCAGGTGGTTCATCAGGTTCAGCTCCTGATGGATGATGCCGATGCCGAGCGCCTGCGCGGCACGCGGGTCGACGATCTCCACCGGGCGGCCGTCCATCCGGATCTCGCCCGCGTCGCGCGGGTAGACGCCCGCGAGAATCTTCATCAGCGTCGACTTGCCGGCGCCGTTCTCGCCCATCAGCGCATGCACTTCGCCCGCACGCAGGTCGAAACGGCAATCGTCGAGCGCCTGCACGCCCGGAAAGCGCTTGCCGATGCCGGTCAGCGCGATCAACGGCGGCGCGGTGTTCGGGTTCAGGTCGGGTTGCATGGAACGCGGCCCTCAGCTGATCGCACGATCGAGATGCGTATAGCCGCCGTCGACGAACAGCCACTGGCCCGTCGTGTGCGATGCGCGATCCGACAGCAGGAACACGGTCGTATCGGCGATCTCGTCGGCCGTCGTGAAGCGCTGGCCGAGCGGCACCTTCCCGGCGATTTCCGCGACTTTCGCTTGCGGATCGTCGAAGCCGGCGATCCAGTTCTGGTAGAGCGGCGTCATCACCTCGGCGGGAATCACCGCGTTCACGCGCACGCCGTCGTTACAAAACGCGACCGCCCATTCGCGCGTCAGCGCGAGCTGCGCACCCTTCGACGCGCAATAGCCGCTCGTGTTGCCCTGTCCGGTCACGGCCGTCTTCGACGAGATGTTGACGATCGCGCCGCGCGTCGCCTTCAGGTGCGGCACGCAGTAATGCGCCATCACGTAGTAATGGATCAGGTTGCGTTCGAGCGACGCGACGAACGCGTCGCGCCCCGCGTCGAGCCCGATGCTGTCGTTGATGCCCGCGTTGTTGACGAGGCCGTCGATGCGGCCGAAGCGTGCGATGGTTTGCGCGACCGCGTCGCGGCACTGCGCGTCGTCCTGCAGTTCGACAGTGACGCACGCGGCGCGCGGCTGTTTCTGTGCAAGTGCACGCCAGAACGCATCGTCGGGCGCGTGGCGCGCGAATACCACGGGAATCGCGCCTTCGCCGGCCAGCCGCATCGAGATCGCGGCGCCGATGCCCGACGCGCCGCCGGTCACGATCACGACCTTGTCTTGCAGATTCAAATCCACTTCGCGTCTCCGTCGTTCATGTTGTCGCCGCGCACGATGCGCACCACGCACACCACGCAAATGGCGCGCCGTCGTGCGTTGCCGTGCGTCAGCCGCGGAACCGGTACTGCTCCAGCGATTCGGGCTTCATCTCGATCGAGAAGCCGGGCGCCGTCGGCGGCATGTACGCCGCGCCGCGCACCACGCACGGTTCGACGAAATGCTCGTGCAGGTGATCGACGTACTCGGTCACGCGCCCTTCCTTCGTGCCGGAAATGCACACGTAGTCGATCATCGACAGGTGCTGCACGTATTCGCACAGCCCGACGCCGCCCGCATGCGGGCACACCGGCAGCCCGTACTTCGCGGCCATCAGCATCACCGCGAGAATCTCGTTCACGCCGCCGAGCCGGCACGCATCGATCTGCACGACGTCGATCGCGCCGCGCGCGATGAACTGCTTGAACAGCACGCGGTTCTGGCACATCTCGCCGGTCGCGACCTGCACCGGCGCGATCGCCTCGCGGATCTTGCGATGCCCTTCGACGTCGTCGGGGCTCGTCGGCTCCTCGATGAACCACGGCCGCGCGAACGCGAGCGCGCGCACCCAGTCGATCGCCTCGTCGACTTCCCACACCTGGTTTGCGTCGATCATCAGCTTGCGGTCGGGGCCGATCACCTCGCGCGCGATCGTCACGCGGCGGATGTCGTCGGCGAGGTTCGCGCCGACTTTCAGCTTCACGTACTCGAAACCTGCTTCCACCGCCTCGCGGCACAGCCGGCGCAGCTTGTCGTCGCTGTAGCCGAGCCAGCCGGCCGACGTCGTGTAGCACGGGTAGCCGTCACGCTCCAGCGCGGCGATCCGCGCGGCCTTGCCGGGCGCCTGCCGGCGCAGCAGGTCGAGCGCTTCGTCCGGGCTCAGGCAGTCGGTCAGGTAGCGGAAGTCGATCGCCCGCACCAGCTCCTCCGGGCTCATGTCGGCAACGAGCCGCCACAGTGGCTTGCCGACGGCCTTCGCCCACAAATCCCACACCGCATTGACGACGGCGCCCGTCGCCAGGTGGATCGCGCCCTTGTCGGGGCCGATCCAGCGCAACTGGCTGTCCGACGTGACGTGCCGCCAGAAGCGGCCCATGTCCTCGCGGATCCAGTCGAGGTCGAGGCCGACGACGAGGTGGCGCATCGCGTCGATCGCCGCGCAGCAGATTTCGTTGCCGCGCCCGATGGTGAACGTGAGCCCGTGACCTGCGAGCCCGTCGCGATCGGTTTCGAGGATGACGTAGGCCGCCGAATAATCGGGGTCCGGATTCATCGCGTCGGAACCGTCGAGCTGGCGCGAGGTCGGAAAGCGCACGTCGAGGACGCGCATCGATCGAATGATAGGCATGACGAACCGTCCGTTGAAGGAAATCAGGCCTGCACGGTGCGCTGGCGCTGCTCGCCGAGCCCGTCGATGCCGAGCGTGATCACCTGTCCGGCGCGCAGGTAGACGGGCGGTTTCTGCCCGAGGCCGACGCCCGGCGGCGTGCCGGTCGAGATCACGTCGCCCGGCTGCAGGCTCATGAAGCGGCTCAGGTAGCTGATCAGGTGCGGCACGCGGAACACCATCGTCGCGGTCGTGCCGTTCTGGTAGCGGTGGCCGTCCACTTCCAGCCACAGTCGCAGCGCGTGCGGATCGGGCACTTCGTCGGCCGTCACGAGCCACGGGCCGATCGGGCCGAACGTGTCGTTGCCCTTGCCCTTGTCCCACGTACCGCCGCGTTCGAGCTGGTATTCGCGCTCCGACACGTCGTTCACCACGCAGTAGCCGGCGACGTGCGACAGCGCATCGGCTTCGTCGATATAGCGACCGCCCTGGCCGATCACCACGCCGAGCTCGACTTCCCAGTCGGTCTTTTCCGAGCCGCGCGGGATTTCGACGTCGTCGTTCGGGCCCGAGATCGCGCTCGTCCACTTGCCGAACACGACGGGCTCCTTCGGCACCTCCATCCCGGATTCGGCCGCGTGATCCGAATAATTGAGCCCGATGCAGATGAACTTGCCGACGCGGCCGACGCACGCGCCGAGCCGCGGCATGCCCTCGACGAGCGGCAGCGACGACGGCGGAATGTCGCGCAGCCGCGCGAGCGATGCAGGGGTCAGCGCGTCGCCGGCGATATCGTCGATCACGCCGGACAGGTCGCGAATCTGGCCGTGCGCATCGAGCAGGCCCGGCTTTTCATGGTGTTTGTCGCCAAATCTCAGCAGTTTCATAGCGTTGTCTGAATGGAATCGGAAGGTAAATAGGAAGGCGCGGCCAGTTCGACGCGGTCGGCTAGACGCGGGCGGCTAGACGCGGTCGGCTAGACGCGGTCAGTTTGACCAGCCGCCATCGATCAGGTGAATCGTGCCGGTGGTGAACGACGCTTCGTCGGACGCCAGATAGAGCGCGAGCGCGGCCACTTCGTCCGCGCTGCCGATGCGGCCGATCGGCTGGCGCGCGACGAACGCCTGGCGCACCTCGTCGGCGGACACGTGGCGCGTGCGCGCCTGGTCGGCGATCCGCTGCGCCAGCGACGGCGATTCGATCGTGCCCGGGCAGATCGCATTGCAGCGGATACCGCGCTCGACGAAATCGGCGGCCACCGACTTGGTCAGCCCGATCACGGCCGCCTTGGTCGTGCCGTACACGAAGCGGTTCGGCACGCCCTTCACGCTCGACGCGGCCGACGCCATGTTGACGATCGACGCGCCGCCGGCTTCGAGCATCGCGGGCAGCAGCGCGCGGATCAGCCGGTACATCGACGTGACGTTCAGGTTCAGCGAGAACGCCCACGCGTCTTCGTCGCACTCGAGGATCGAGCCGTGATGCACGTAGCCCGCGCAGTTGAACAGCACGTCGAACGCGCGTTCGCTCGCGGCGAGCGCGGCCACCTCGTTCGCGTCGGTCACGTCGAGCCGCCGCGTGGCCAGCCGGCCGCCCGCGCGCTCGGCGTCGGCTTCGAGCCGCACCAGTGCGGCTTCGTTGATGTCAGTCGCCAGCACGTCGGCGCCCTCGCTCGCGAACCGCAGCGCGGTCGCGCGGCCGATGCCCTGCCCGGCCGCCGTCACCAGCGCGCGTTTGCCCTGCAATCTCATGAGCTTCTCTCCGAAAAAGCCGGCCGCCAGTCGGCCGATTGGCACAAAGGACTAAAGGTCCAACCAATCATAGGAACGGATCGCGCGTTTGTCACGAAATTGGGATTCAGTATTTACCCGAGGCGGGTCAATCCGTGCGGCGCACGAGAGTGCGGCGCGCGACCGGCGTTGAAGTGTCGCCCCGCGATCCGCTCAAACCCAATGCCGACGGGCTTTCCAGCCGATTCTTCGGCAACGCTCGGCACGGCGGCCCGCGGCAAACTGACAAAAAAGTCATGTTCGCGTCAGGGTGCCAACGGGTGCCGCACGCCATCATGGTGTTGCCGGACCGCGCTTCCGGTACATCGCCCCCGCCCGCTCCGGATCCCGAGCGGGCACCTCCGTCCCCCGGCGATGTATCCCGTGACTGGGCGAGCAGACACGGTGTGCGGGCCGATTTTCCGCCCCGGGCTTCTTGTCCGGGGCTTTTTGTTTTTGGTTTTCCAAGAAAATAAGCGTCGATTGTTTCTAAATCGGCAAAAGGTAATTCGAGCCGGACAGGATGTTTTTTCCGGTCACAGACGCTTACATTTAGCGCACCACTCATGGAAACCCCTACGGATTCCCCCTTGGGTAGTGACACCCACTGCCATGGCCGAACCCGCACGGGCTTTAGGAAACGGCAAAATGAAGGCCTCCCAATCCCTGCCTGCGCTCGATCCCGCCGACGTCCACGTCGAAATCCTCGAACGTTCCGATACGCTACTCGTCGTCCGCTGGGTCGAACCCGGCCGCTGTCATTACGGCGAACAACGCTGGCGCCGCCGCTTCGCGCAACGCACCGGCACCTGCGCGCTGTCGCGCCAGGTCATCCACCGCGGCGACGAAGTGTTCCGCCCGGCCGAGCGCCCGGCCCCCGCGAACGCCGCCGCCATGATCTCCGCCGCCGAGGTGCTCGCGCTGGCCGGCGGCAGGTAACACCCGCCGGTCCTGCGCCGGGCTCGCGGCGCCACGGCCTGAGCCCCGAACCCCTAGAAGCGCCGGTCTAATTCCTCCGCTTGTCTGCTCCGTCCGCCCGCACTATCGTTACACCACTCAATGTAACGATTAAGTGCCGCGGCCGACCGGCCGCGCCGATGGAGGCAGACATGCATGCATGGAGCGCGCGCCACGTCCCGGCGCAAGGCGGCAAGGTCGCGGTCGTGACCGGCGCCAACAGCGGCCTCGGCTGGCATCTCGCGGAAACGCTGGCCGCGAAAGGCGCGACGGTCGTGATGGGCTGCCGCGACGGCGCACGCGGCGCGCAGGCCGCCAACGCGATCCGCCGGCTTCATCCTCATGCACGCGTCGAAGTCGATCCGCTCGACCTCGCCGATCTCGCATCGATTGCACGCTTCGCGGCCGACGTCGGCGAACGCCACGGCCGCGTCGACATCCTCTGCAACAACGCCGGCGTGATGTTCCTGCCGCTGCGGCACACGCGCGACGGCTTCGAGATGCAGTTCGGCACCAACCACCTCGGCCATTTCGCGCTGACCGGCCATCTGCTGCCGGCGCTGCGCGCCGCGCACCGGGCGCGCGTCGTCACGATGTCGAGCGGCTTCAACCGCGGTGGCCGGATTCGCGTGGACGACCTGCGCGCCGCGCAGCGCTACAACCGTTATCTCGCCTATTGCGACAGCAAGCTCGCGAACCTCGTGTTCGCGATCGAGTTGCAGCGCCGCTTCGCGCGCGCGGCATTCGCGGGCATCAGCGTCGCCGCGCATCCCGGCTATGCGGCGACCAACCTGCAGTTCGCGGGCCCGGCGATGGACCGCTCGCCCGCCCGCGCCGCGTTGATGCGCGCCGCGAACCGTTATCTCGCGCAACCGGCCGACCAGGGCGCGCTGCCGGCGATTCATGCGGCCACGTCGCCCGATCTGGCCGGCGGCGCGTACATCGGCCCGTCCGGCTGGTTCGAATCGCGCGGGCTGCCGGCGCCGGCGAGCGTGCCGCGCGCGGCGCGCAGCGTGGCGGCGGCGGCGCTGCTGTGGGAAGCATCGGAAGCCGCGACCGGCGTGCGCTTCCTCAGCGCCGGGGCACCCGCCGGCCGCTCGCCGGGTCGGCCGCTCGATACGGCGGCCGAAGCGCGCTGAGTCGTGCGCCGGCGATCGCAACATTCCTCAGACTTATTACGCTGACCGAAAAGAAAGCCCGTTGAAAGACTGATGCGCCGCCGCACTGTTACCGGCCAGGAAACAATTTATCGTCAAAATCAGCGTTTACCCTGAACCCGCTGGTGACTAAGATTGGATCAATCGCTCAAGACATGGTGTCGGGAGCGAACCCAATAAAACACCGGAGGTCACCATGAAATCGCTCGTTTCCGCAGTCGTTGCCGCTGCCGCCCTGTCCGCTTCGTTCGGCGCATTCGCTCAAAGCACCGTGACGCGCGCTCAAGTGCGCAACGAACTGGTCCAACTCGAACAAGCCGGCTACAAGCCGGGCGTGTCGAGCCCGTACTACCCGAACGACATCCAGAGCGCCGAAGCGCGCGTTCATGGCGCCGACACCAGCGGCTACGGCGCACAACCGGCTCCGCTCGTCCATTCGGGCGCGCCGGCAGCCGCTTCGTCGAACGCACGCGACTCGATCTTCTTCGGCCAGTAAGCCGATGCGCCCCCGGCGGGCGCCGCGCGTCGCGCGATGAAGTCACGCAGTCCGGACGAGCCCCCTTCGCGGGGCTCGTCTGTTTTGTGAAACGCATACCTCCGCCGCCCGGCAGCGGGTGGCTTCGCCCGGACGCCTGGCGTCCGGGTGCTTTTTCCCCAAGAGGTCGTGCGTGAAGACGCCGTGTGTGTCGATCAGCGCGCAGCGTCGGCCGGCACCGCCCGCGACAACACGCGCCACCGCGACAGCAATTCGTCGCGATCGACGTAACAGCCCTGCAAATGCCGGCGGCCCGTCGACGGATCGAACTCGGTGCGCGCATGCAGCACGCGCCGGTTGTCGAACGCCCACATGTCGCCGGCCCGCAGCCGGCGCTGCACGCGAAAGCGCGGCTCGCGCGCCAACGCGAGGAACCGCCGGTACGCGCGATAGACGGCCGCGACCGAGCCGGCCGGCGCATCGAGCGGCCCGCGCAGGAAGTTCGCGACGCGCACTTCCGTCACGTTGCCGCGCGCATCGCGCCCGATCACCGGCGCCGAACAGCGGTAGTCGCTGTTCGCGCTCTTGTTCCAGAACTCGAACGGCGTCGATGCGAGCTGCTCGAAATCGTCCGGATGTTCGCGCCGCAGCGCGTCCGCGAGCGCGAAGCCGTCGAGGAAGATGCTGTCGCCGCCCGTCGCGTCGTTCGCGAGGCAATGCAGGAATTGCACGCCCGGCTGCAATTCGCGCGTCGGCAGGTCGGTGTGCGGCGGAAGATTCAGCGACGTATACGCATTGCTGTCCGGGCGCGGCTTCGATTCGACGTCGAACAGCACGCCGAAATTGCTTTCGCGGATCAGGCCGACGCGGCGCGCGACCTCGTCGACGCGGCCCCGCTCGGCCGGCACGCCTTCGACGAGCGTCAGCCCCGTGCGCTGCAATGCGCCGAGCCATGCGAGCAACGCGTGATCGTCCTCCATCACGTCGCGCCACGCGAACACGCCGATCGCCGTCGCATCGTCGCCGGTCCATATGTGCCGCCCGTGCGCGGCCACGCGCTCCGCGCGCGACGCGTCGTCATATGCATGCGCACGCAACCAGCCCGGCGACCACGCGCTGCGGTGTCCGTCGTTCCATTCGACATGCAGCGCGCCGTCGGTTTCGACGTGCACGGTAAGCGCGGACAGATCCGCGCGCGCATCGGCGATCTCGAAGACCTGTTCGCGCGTGATCGCATGCACGCACGCGGAACACGCGCAATTGTCGCGCAGCCAGTCGAAATGGAACGGCGATCGTCGCGCGTCGCTCCATTCGACGTCCACCCTGCCGTCGCCAATCGTCGCCGCCGCGATCGCCGCGTCGGCCGAAAATGTCCGCCAGTCCTCGATACGGTGTTGCGCTGCCGCCTGCATCGTTGCCTCCCGGAAAACGCCCGCTACGCGTGTGGTGCGAGCAAGAACCTGCCGACCATCCGGTGCATCCGTGCGGCCTGCGGGCTCGTCCCGAGCGCGCGCCAGCAGCCGTGCACCAGCCCCTCTCCCATCCAGTAGTTCGCGACGCCGCCCGCCGCGCGAACCCGTTCGACGTACACGCGCGCATCGTCGCGCAGCGGATCGTGCTCCGCGCCGATCGCGAGCACCGGCGGCAAGCCGTCGAACCGCCCGGCTTCGAGCGGCACCGACGCGCGCAGCAACGGGTTGCCGTTTCGCAGCACATTGGACAAATCACCGCCCCAGTACAGCGCGCGATAGCGATGCACGTCGTCGAGCGTCAGCATCGGCGCGTGCGCTTCTGTTTCGCGCGCGGGCGACTGCGGTTCGAAACCGAGCATCGGATAAACGAGCGCGATGCCGTCCACGCTGCCTTCGCCCGCATCGCGCAGCGCGGTCGCCACCGCCGCCGCGAGCATCCCGCCCGCGCTGTCGCCCGCGAGCGTCAACGGATGCACGCACGGCCCGAACGACCAGCGTGCATCGCGCGCGGCACGCGTGACTGCCACGCAATCCTCGAGCGCGGCCGGCGCGCGGTGTTCGGGCGCGAGGCGATAGTCGACGGCAATCACGTCGAGGCCCGTATCGGCCGCCAGTTGCGCGGTGATCAGCGCATGGCTGCCGAGCGAGCCGACGACGAAACCGCCGCCATGAAAAAACAGCACCGTGCCGAGCGGCGTGCCGTGCGCGGACGTATAGCGCCGCAGCGCGATCGCGCGGCCGTCCGGCGCGCGCCACACGGCGTCCTGCTGCACGATGCCGGCCGGCAGCGCGGCCGGCGTCCATTCGGCCGCGAAGCGGTCGTACAGGCGGCGCTGCTCGTCGGGCGAACGCGCCGCCGCATCGGCCGGATACCACGCGTCGACGGCCGCAACGAACGCCGCGATTTCCGGTTCGAGCATCGTGTGCGCTCCGCGGTCGAAGATCGAAGGTAGAAGATCGTGAAATGAAGCGCGCCGCTAGCGGCGCGGCGGCAGCCCGATCACGCGGCCCGCATAAGCCGGCGCCGCGCAATCGCGCTGCAACGCATGCAGTTCGGCCACGCGCGCGGCCACGTCGTCGTCGAACGGCGCCGATTTCGCGCCGTCGCGCGTATCGACGTGCAGCAGCATCTGCTCGCTCGCCGAGACCGCGTCGTCATGCCCGTCGGCGAACAGTTCGAGATACAGGTGCAGCCGCTTCGCGTCGTGCGCGAGCACGCGCGCATCGACGCGCACCGGCGTGCCTTCCTTGATCTCGTGCAGGTAGTTCACGTGCGCTTCGAGCGTGTAGACCGAGCGCCCCCGTTCGCGACGCGCGGCGTCGTCGAGGCCGATGCGATCCAGCAACGCATCGGTCGCGAAGCTGAAGATCAGCAGGTAGAACGCATCGCGCAGGTGGCCGTTGTAGTCGACCCATTCGGGCCGCACCACGTCGCGGTAAATCGTCAGCGGGGTATCGCCCGTCATCGCCTGTCCTTTATTCGTCGAATCGCATCCCGTGCCGCGCCTTCACCGCGGCGATCGATTTCAGCACCTCGGTGATGCACTCGTCGCGATAGCGTTCGAGCTCCTTGATGCTGCGCGTGCCCTGCTGTTCGGTCGTGCCTTCGACGACGCGGTCGATCAGTGCGTCGGTCAGCGTCGGCGCGACCAGCTTCGTCCACGGCAGTTCGAGCGCCGGGCCGAATTGCTGCATGAAGTGTCGCATGCCCGCATCGCCGCCGGCCAGCGTGTAGGTCAGGAACGTGCCCATGAACGACCAGCGGATGCCCGCGCCGAAGCGGATCGCATCGTCGATCTCGCCGGTCGTCGCGACGCCTTCGTTGACGAGATGCAGCGCCTCGCGCCACAGCGCTTCGAGCAGACGGTCCGCGATGAAGCCCGGCACTTCCTTGCGCACGTGCAGCGGCCGCATGCCGAGCCTGCGATAGACCTCCATCGCGCCTTCGACCGCTTCCGGCGACGTGCGCGCGCCGCCGAGCACCTCGACGAGCGGCAGCAGGTAGACGGGATTGAACGGGTGGCCGACCACGCAGCGCTCCGGATGCGTGGCCCGCGCGTAGAAATCGGTCGGCAGCAGGCCCGACGTCGACGACGCGATGATCGCGTCGGGCTTCGCCGCGCGGCTGATCTGTTCGTGCAGTTCGAGTTTCAGCGCCTCGCGCTCGGGCGCGCTTTCCTGGATGAAATCCGCATCGGCGACGCATGCTTCGATCGTCGACACGAACCGCAAGCGCGCCGGATCGGCGCCAGGCGCGAGGCCGACGCGTTCGAGCGCGGGCCATGCGTTCGCGACGCTCGCACGCAGCCGCGCTTCGGCGCCCGGCGCCGGGTCCCACACGACCACGTCGAGACCGTGCGCGAGCGCGCGGGCAATCCATCCGCTGCCGATCACGCCGGTGCCGATCGCGGCAAACGTGTTGATGTCGGTCTTCACAGCCATGTCAACGCATCCTTCAATTCAGGGGAAATCGGTGGGCGGTCTCGCGTGCGCGCAGGCCACCCTGTCATGTCAGTCAGTCGGTGAAAAAACTCACGCGAATTCGGCGAGCGCGCGACGTTCGAGCGGACGTTCGCCGCGCGCCGGCAGGCCGAGCTTGCGGCGGCCTTCGGCCGGCGTCAGCACGCGGCCGCCGAGCCGTTCGACGATCTCGCGGGCGCGCTCGACGAGCGTGCCGTTGGTCGCATGCACGCCGCGGTCGAGCCAGATGTTGTCCTCGAGGCCGACGCGCACGTGCCCGCCGAGCAGCATCGCCTGCGCGACCATCGGCATCTGCATGCGGCCGATCCCGAAGCCGGCCCAGTGCGCGCCCGGCGGCAGGTTGTCGACCATCGCCTTCATCGTGCCCGTATCGGCCGGCGCGCCCCACGGAATGCCGAGGCACAGCTGGAACAGCGGCGGATCGTCGAGCAGCCCTTCCTTCAGCAACTGCTTCGCGAACCACAGATGGCCCGTATCGAAGATCTCCAGCTCCGGCTTCACGCCGAGTTCCTGGATGCGTTTCGCGCCGGCGCGCAACTGCGCGGGCGTCGACACGTAGATGTAGTCGCCGTCGCCGAAATTCAGCGTGCCGCAGTCGAGCGTGCAGATCTCGGGCAACAGCTCCTCGACGTGCGCGAGGCGCGTGAGGCCGCCGACGAGGTCGGTGCCCTTGCCGAAGCGCATCGGGTCCTCGCCCGGGCCGATCTCGAGATCGCCGCCCATGCCGGCCGTGAGGTTGATGATCACGTCGACGTCGGCCGAGCGGATGCGGTCGACCACTTCGCGATACAGGTTCGGGTCGCGGCTGCCGCGCCCCGTCTGCGGATCGCGCACGTGGCAGTGGGCGACCGTCGCGCCGGCCTTCGCGGCTTCGATCGCGGCGGCCGCGATCTCCTTCGGCGTGACCGGAATCGCCGGATGCTTGCCGACCGTATCGCCCGCGCCGGTGACCGCGCAGGTGATGATGACTTCGTGATTCATGATGGGTGCCTCGCTTGATTCGGGTTGTGTCGCATTGCTAATGGCATAGGGGCGCGGGCCGTTACAGCCCGAGATACGCCTTCACCGCAGGCAGGCCGTCCTTGCCGTCGAACGTCTTGACGCCCGCGAGCCACGGATCGAGCACCTGCGGGTTCTTCTTCAGGTACGCCTTCGCGGCATCGGCCGGCTTGGTCTTGTTCATCACCGTCTGCATCAGCTGGTTCTCGAGCTGCGTCGAGAAGCGCAGGTTCGTCACGAGCTTGCCCGCGTTCGGGCAGCGCGCGATGAAGTCGGGCGCGGTGAGCGTGTACACGCGCGCTTCGCCGTAGTTCGGGCCAAACGCCGCGTCGCCGCCGGACAGGTAGTTCATGCTGAGCTGGATGTTCATCGGATGCGGCTCCCAGCCGAGGAACACGACCCACTTCTTCTCGCGGGCCGCGCGCTCGACCGTCACCAGCATCCCGGCCTCGCTCGATTCGACGAGCTTGAAGCCGCCCAGCCCGTACTGGTTCGTGTCGATCATTTTCTGGATCGTCGCGTTCGCGCTGCTGCCCGGCTCGATCCCGTAGATCTTGCCGTCAAGCTCCGCACGGTGTTTCGCGATGTCGTCGAAGGTCTTCAGGCCGGCCTGGTACGCGTAGCTCGGCACCGCGAGCGTCGCCTTCGCACCGGACAGGTTCGGCGGCTCGACCACGTTGATCGACTTGCTGTCGAGGAACGGTTGCAGCTGCTTCTGCTGCACGGGCCACCAGTAGCCGAGCGACACGTCGAGCTGCTTGCTCTTGAGACCGGCGAACGAGATTGGCACCGACGCGATCGTCGTGGTCGGCTTGTAGCCGAGCGCCTCGAACACGGTCGACGCGAGCGCCGTGGTCGACGTGATGTCGGTCCAGCCGATATCCGCGAAACGCACGGTGCGGCAGGTCGCGGCCTCCGTCTCGGCCAGCGCGGCTTGCGTGAACGCGCCGGTCGCCAGCACGGCCGCGGCGAGCGCGGCGATCTTCGTCGACTTCATGGTTCGATTCCTCCCGATTGGTCTCGCGGCAGCCGGCGCGCGGAGTGTGCGCCGGCCTGCATCGTGGGAGTAAAAGTAACGAGCCATATTCGCCACGAGAAGACCGGCGGCGACCTGTTCTTGCCTGTTTGCGACTATGAGTGGAAACCACTATGTTTCGTCTGAGGCTTGACGGACGGGGGTTTCGGGTTTCTCCGGGGAGCGCCGGGATTGCCCGGATGCGGCGCGCACCTTTCGATTCCGCCATGGCCTTGCTGACGGATTTCCGACAGGTCGCCGGAGGCCGTGGGCCGGCCCTATGCTGGGAGTCGCCGAGCGATCGCGCGCGGCCTGCCCGTTGCCGTGCCGACTCGTATCGTCCGGCCGTTGCGCGTCGCTCGAACGGATGCGGACGGACACGGCCGGCCGTCGCGATGTCCGTCTCCGGTCTTTCCGCCAAGGAACACCATGATGCTTGCCGCTTTCTTCGTCGTCGCCCTCGTCGTGCCCATGCGCCGCCGCGTGATGCGCAGCGCCGATGCGAAACTTCGTGCGCAATTCGATGCGGAAGGCCCGCGCGGAGACGCGTCGCGCCGGTTGATGCACGATGCGGGGTACCGCGTCTGAATATCGACGTCGGGCCCGGTGGCGATGCGGCGCGTTCAGCCCGCCGTCACCACCCGGACGAACGCGTCCGCGAGCACCGTCGGCTCGATCGGCAACACCAGCGCGCACACCGATCTCGCATCCTCGTCCGAAATCGGCACGAACACGACGCCGTCGATCCCGATGCTCGCCATCCGCGCCGGCACGATCGCCACGCCGTGGCCGGCCGCGACGAGATTCAGCATCGACGTCTTCGGCGACACGATCCGCGCGACCGACGGCACGAAGCCGCGCTTCAGGCACAGATCGATCACGACGCGCGCGAGGCCGCCCCGCTCCCGATACACGGCCGAGACGAACGGCTCGCGCCGCAACCGCGCGATCGCGACGCGCTTGCGGTGCGCGAGCGGATGATCGGCCGGCACCGCCACGCACAGGCGTTCGGCCGCCAGCTCGACGAAACGCACGCGTGCATCGCGCCGCAGCACCGGCAACCGGACGATCCCGACATCGGCCTGGCCGTTCGCGATGTCCGTCACCTGATCCTCGGACGACGCGCGGTCGAGATCGATGCGCGCGCCCGGACAATCGCGCATGAAGCGGTCGAGATCCGGCATCAGGCTGCTGACGGGCACGGTACTGGAATGCAGCAGCCGCAGCACGCCGGCCTCCCCGCGCGAGAACTGCGCGCCTTCGTCGGCGGCCGCCGTCAGCGTGGCGGGGATCGACGCCACGCGTTCGCGGTAGAGCGCGCCGGCCGGCGTGAGCCGCACGCCTCTCGGTTCGCGGTCGAACAGCAGGAACCCGAGTTCGTCCTCGAGCTGGCCGATCTGCCGGCTGAGCGCCGACTGCGCGACATGGAGCGCACCCGCGGCCGGCGTGAAGCCGCCGAGGTCCGCCACGGTCAGGAAATACTGGATTTGCCGGAGTGATGGCATGCCGAAACGAGATGGATGAGCGCCAGATTCGATATTTGTGTTATACCGGCGCGCTGCGCAGAATGAAAGCCTTCCGTGCCCGCACCACCGTGGCGGCCACGCTTTCGGAGCGTTCATCTTCGTGACTACCGTCCTCTCTTATTTGCTGGTCGTGGCGGCCGGCATCAGCGTTGCGTTGCAGCAGGTGCTCAACGCGAACCTGCGCACGCAGATCAGTTCACCGTGGTGGGCCGGGTCGGTCAGCTACGTCGTCGGCCTCGCCGCGATGCTGGCGGTCGCGCTGCTGTCGCCTCACCCGCGCGTGAGCGGCACGTTGTCCGGCGCCGGGTCGTGGTTCAACTGGACGGGCGGATTCTTCGGCGCGGTATTCGTCGGCGTCGCGATCCTGATGGTGCCGCGATTGGGCGCGGCGACGACGCTCGCGCTGATCGTCGTCGGGCAGATGACCGGCGCGCTCGTGTTCGACCACTTCGGCGTGCTCGGCATCCAGCAGCATTCGGCGAGCGCGATCCGCATCGCCGGCGCGGCGTGCCTCATCGTCGGGGTCGTGCTGATCCGCGCGTGACGGCGGCGCGTGCGTGGCCGATATGCCGGTCACACATGCACGCGCCGCGACGCTCACGCGTAGTTCATCATCACCGACTTGCTCTCCGTGTACTGGTCGATCACCGCGCGGCCGAGTTCGCGGCCGAAGCCCGACTGCTTCATCCCGCCGAACGGCAACGCGTTGTCGAGCAGCGAATGGCAGTTGACCCACACGGTGCCCGCGGCAATACGCGGAATCAGTTTGTGGATCGCGGCAAGATCGTTCGACCAGATGCTTGCGCCGAGCCCGTACGGCGTGTCGTTCGCGAGCTGCACGGCCGTATCGACGTCGTCGAACGGCATCGCGACGAGCACCGGCCCGAAGATTTCCTCGCGCACCACGCGCATCGCCTGCGTCGTATCGACCAGCACCGTCGGTTCGACGAAGAAGCCGGGGCCGTCGAGCGCGCGGCCGCCCGCCGCCGCGCGCGCGCCCTCGCCGAACCCCGAGTCGATGTAACCGCACACGCGCTCGCGCTGCTTCGCCGACACGAGCGGGCCGATCTGCGTCGCCGGGTCCATCCCCGGGCCGATCTTCAGGCTCGCGGCGAGCTTCGCGACGCGCTCGATCACGCCGTCGAACACTTTCGCGTGGATGTACGCGCGCGAGCCGGCCGTGCACACCTGCCCCTGGTTGAAGAAGATCGCGTTCGCCACGCCCTGCGCGGCCTTGTCGAGATCGACGTCGGGCAGCACGATCACCGGCGACTTGCCGCCGAGTTCCAGCGACATCCGCGTCATGTTGTCGAGCGCCGCATGGCCGATCGTCTTGCCCGTCTGCGTCGACCCGGTAAACGCGATCTTGTCGATGCGCGGATCGCGCGACAACGCCGCGCCGGCCGTGTGACCGTAGCCGGTGACGATATTGACGACGCCGTCCGGGAAGCCGGCCGCCTGGATCAGCTCGCCCAGCCGCAAGGCGCTCAGCGGCGTGTCTTCGGCAGGCTTCAGCACGACGGTACAGCCCGTCGCGAGCGCCGGCGCGATTTTCCACGCGGCCATCAGCAACGGAAAATTCCACGGGATGATCGCACCGACCACGCCGACGGGTTCCTTGCGCGTATAAGCGAAGATCTCGCTGTCCGGCAGGTACGGCATGCCGGCGTCGATCACGCTGCCTTCGATCTTCGTCGCCCAGCCGGCCATGTAGCGGAAGCACTGCGCGGCCATCGCGACGTCGAGCCCCTGCGCGACCGTCACCGGCTTGCCGTTGTCGAGCGATTCGATCTCGGCCAGCTCGCGCGCGTTCGCTTCGATCAGGTCGGCGAGCACGAGCATCAGGCGCTCGCGGTCGGTGGTCTTCGCGGTGCGCCACGGGCCAGCATCGAATGCACGGCGCGCGGCGGCGACCGCCTGCTGCACGTCGCGCTCGTCGGCTTCGGGCACGTGCGCGATCACGGCGCCGTCGGCCGGGTTCACGACATCGAGCTGGCGGCCCGACGCGGCGTCGCTCCATTCGGCGCCGATCAGCATCTTCTTCGGCTTCGCGAGAAATGCACGCGTCGCGCCGAGCAGCGCAAAGGTTTCGTTCGTCTCCATGTTCCTGTTTCCCTGATTCGTTGAGTGAGTCGGTCAGTAGCGCTCCGTGACGCCGTCGATCCCGCGCGCCTGCAACGCGCGGACGAGCCCGGTGCGCACGGTCGCGACGTCGGACAGCGCGGGGCGGCGATGCGCGGCGACTTCGGCGGCCGTATACGGCTTGAAGTCGCGCGGCAGCGCGTCGCGGTTCATCGTCGTGAGCACCCAGTTCAGCACGTCGGCCAGCTCCCGATCCGACAGCGCCGAGTTCGACGCACCGGGCACGCGCATCACGTACTCGCGCCCGGCCGGCAGATGCGTGAAATAGCCTAGCGAATTCGCGAGCGGCGGCACCTTGCCGGGAATGCCGCCGCCCGTCGCCGTGTGGCAACCCATGCAGTTGAGCACCCAGTGTTGCCGGGCAAGCGCGGCGTCGGCCGCGCCGTCGGCCTGTGCGGGTGCGGACACGACGAACGCGCAGGCCGCGGCGCCCGACAGCAGCAGCCAGCACGACAGGCGACGCGGCAGGCCGCCGAACCGCGATGACGACGACGCGCACCGCGTGCCGTTCACAGGCCGAGCCCCTTGATCACCACCGCGCGCTGCGCGTGCACGGCCGTGCCGTCCATCTGCTTCGCGCGCGCCGCGCGGATATCGGCCGCGGTGAACGGCTTCGCGTCGCCGTGCTGCGCGTTGAGGTCGAACACGACGTAGTTCAGCACGTGCGCGATGTCGTCGTCGCTCGCGCTCGCGAACGACGGCATCTTGAAGTTGTAGCGCTTGTCGTGCACCTCGATCTCGCCGAACATGCCGTGCAGCAGCGTCGCGATCAGCTGCGTCCGGCCGGCTTCCGCCGCCGCGTACTTGCCCGGGTACTCGGTCAGCGGCGGCGCCAGCCCGTCCTGCCCTTTTCCGCCCGCCTGGTGACACACCGCGCACTGTGCGTCGAACAGGCTTTTTCCGGCCGGGTGATGCACGGCTTCCTGTGCGCCGGCCGCGCCGGGTAATGCGAAGGTCCCCACGGCCGTCATGCATGCAACGACGATCCTTCCTGCCTGCTTCACTTTCATTGCTTAGCCGCCCCTAGCAGAACCGAAACCGAACAGTGGTAATTCGAATTACCGTTCGCCATGCACCAGTTGATGTCGTTGTTCAGCGACAGCTTGTACAGCGGCTTCTCGCGCTCGTTGCGGTTGCAGAAGCACTTGCCGCACGAAGTCTTGCCGCAGCAGTCGTTGTACGACACGATGTAGTCCGAACCGTCGTGCGGATTGCGGCAGGTGCCGATCCACGTGATCGGCGACGGCGTCGTGCCCGGCGGGCAACTGCTCGACGTGCCGCCGCAGCAACTGCAAAGCCAGCCGTCGATCGCGCAGTATTTCCAGTAGTCGCAGCTCGTCGGGTCGTCGCTCGCGCCCGACGCGGCGGCACCGGAAGCCGCCGACGCGCCCGACGCCGCATCGGCCGCATACGCGGTGCGATCGACGGGCAGCAGCGGCAGCATCGCCGAGCCCACCAGCACCTTGCCGAGCCTCGCCATCGCGCTGCGCCGCGAACTGTGCTGCGCGACGCCGCGCGCCGATCGTTCGAACCATGAATCAAACAGGCCCATGGGGTTGTTCTCCGTTGACGTTGAAAAGGGTCGGCCGATCAAGCGTGCTGCGCGTGTTCTTCGTGACCGCCGTGATCGTGATCGCCATGGACGAACTGCTGCAGCGATGCGACGCCCCGCTCCTTCGCTTCGAACAGGCTTTCGAGATGCTCGCGCGTGTTGACGAGCCCCTTCGCGCGCACGGTGCCGGTGTCGTCGAGCAGCACCGCGTACGGCAGCTTGCCGATCTGATACGCGAGGCCGAGCTCCTGCGACAGCACGTACGGGAAGCGCGCGAGGTCATGCTTCTGCGCGAAGCGCGTGTGTTCGTCGAGCTCGCCGTCGCTCGCGAGCACGATGTTCACCGGCGTCGATTCGCTCGCCTGCAGCGACGGCAACAGCGGCAGCAGCTTCTTGCAGACCGGGCACGTCGGCGACAGGAAGAACAGCAGCGTCGCCTTGCCCGCCGCGTCGATGCCGCCGACCTTGATCCGCGAACCGCGAATGTCGGTCAGCTCGAACGTCGGCGCGATCGCGCCGACCGCCGGCCCCTTGTCGATCATCAATGCGCCGGCCGGCATGATGCGTTCGTACAGGATGCCGATCTGGCGCACGAGCGCGAGACAGATCGCGCCGAGCGCAAGGACGGCGACCCACAACAACGCGGTGGAAACGGTGAGAGCGGTTTGCATCATGAATTCCTCAGATGTGAAAGGCGCGGGATGTTGGCGAGCAGCACGTCGACGGTGAGCAGCGCGCAGACGATCAGCAGCACGGAAGCGAACAGCGTCAGGTAGTCGAACCACACGACCGCGCGGCCGCCCGGCTCGACGAGCGCGGTCGCGGCCAGCGCGACGAGCAGCAGCACGCGGCCGACATGGAGCCAGCCGATGCCGCGCGGCGCGTCCGCGCGCGCGGCGGCAAAGCCGGAACACCCGCAGTCGATGTCGGTGTGGCCGCGCACGATGTTGATCGTCATGCCGGCCGCGAACACGAGCAGCAATGCGATCAGGCCGAGCGCGCCGGTCATGCGCGTATCAGGGAACAGCAGCGCCGCGGCGCAGGCGGCTTCCGCGAGCGGAATCGCGAACGCGGCGGGCGCGGTGAGCGCATCGGGCAGCAGGCGATAGCCGGCGAGCGCTTGGCGGAACGCCGCGGGCCGGCGCATCTTCGCGAAGGCGCCGAGCAGCACGACGACGGCCGCGCCGGCTTGCGCGCTGGTGGCGAGTACGGGATCGAGCGTCATCGCGGCCTCACGGGTTCACGAGCAGCGTCGACGTACTGCCGATCTGCTTCTCGACGTGCTGCCGCTTGCCGGTGCGCGCGTCCATCACGACGAGGTCGGACGTGCCCGTCAGCCCGTAGAACAGCGGCTTGTCGTCCTCGCCGACCTGGATCGACACGAGCGGATCGACCTTCTGCTGCGCGAGATCCCAGCGCGCGACCCGCTGTTTCGTCTTCAGGTCGTAAACCCACACCTGCGTGCCCGGATCCTTGTGCGTGCCGTCGCCGCCCTGGTGCATCAGCACGTAGTAGCGGTGCTGCTTCACCTGCACGGCCGTCTGCTGCATGCCGCCCGGGCGCCAGCCTTCGGCGCGCTCGGCGTCGGTCAGCAGCGACCATGGCTTGCCGAACGCCGGTTTGTCGCCGCTGAAATCGGCGCTGCGCACGTTGCCGTGATACGTCGTGAACAGATAGCCGCCGTTGTAGCGCGACGCGTTGATGAAGGCCGGATCGTTGTCGACGTCGATGAACGCGTCGGACATCGTGCGCTTCACCTCCTTGCCGTTCGCATCGAGCGTGACGGTCAGCGCCTTGCCGCTTTCGCACAGCGCGGTGAAGCGGTCGTTGCCCGACGGATACGCGAGCACGCACGCAGCCATGTCGATCTCCGACAGCACCTGCTTCGAGACGGCGTCGATCACCGTCACCGACGCGGCCGGCGTGATGTTCGCGACGTACAGCCGCTTGCCGTCGGCGCTGAACGCGGTGTTGTACGGCGACGGCACATGCTGCCCGTGCTTCGCCGGAATCACGATCTCGCCCGCGTGATCGAGCGTCGTGTTGTCGATCATCTCGACGACGTCGGTGCGCGTGCCGTGCGAGCCGCGCGAGAAATAGGTCGTCGCGACGAAGCTCGTCTTGCGGTCGGGCGAGATCGCGAAGCCGGGGGCGAAGCCGCCGTCGATCTGGCCGAGCAGCTTCTTCGCATCCGCGTCGTACACGTGGATGCGCCCGTCGGTCATCGACGGCATCGAGATGTCGACGACATAGACCTCGTGCGGATGCCACGGCGGCATCTTCTGCACGACCAGCTCTTCGGGTTTTTCCGTCGCGTTCGCGCTGCCGGCCGATGCCGCCGCCAACGCCAGCGTCGCCGCGAGCGCCGCGGTTCGTCGCCTTGTCCTCATGCCGCCTCCAGTGGGGAATTCACGTTAAGTGGGGCGACTGTAGTTCGACAATAAATCCCGTCAGCACCCGGACCGGCAACGCGTACGTGCCGATTCGGGATATTGGAAATGCGCGTGAAAGCCTCGCTGTACCGCCCCTTCCGACCCTCTGAAACATGCACACGGAATAGCGCTGCCCCGTATTGCGCCGACTATTCGGTCGGTTTAATCTTGCGCGGTTCGAACGATCGCCGGAGGGGCCGTGCTCGCGTTTCATCAGAGGTTCGACGACGCAGACCGGCATGCCGAGGCGCTGCGCGGCTGGAATCAGCGTTACGACCAGATCGGGTCCGGCGCGTATCGCAGCGCGGTCAAAAACGCGGTGTTCGACGGCGCGCAACTGTTCCAGGAAGCGGCGAACGTGCGCATCATCCAGCGCGGATGTTTGCCGCACGGCCATACGGTGTTCGGCATGCCGCTCACCGGCTCGGGCACCTTCGCGTTCGGCGATGCGCGCCTCGAGCGCGGCACGATCGTGATGGCGCGCGGCGGCACGCCGTTCGAACTCCATTCACCCGACGACATGTCGCTGATCGGCGTGGTCGTCGAACCCGAATTGATGCAGCAGATCGAGGATGCGGCCGACGTGCGGCTGGACGCACGCGCGCTACGGCGCGGCGTCGTCGAGGTGCCGGTCGCCGCGCGCGACCGCGCGAGCATGCAGCTCGCGACGCTGCTCGAACGCGTGCTGTCGGCGCCCGATGCGTTCGACGCGGCACCCGCGCAGCACGCGCTGCGCGCCGACGTCGGCAACGTGCTCGTCGATCTCCTCACGTACCGGATGCCCGAGCCGTCGAACCGGCTCACGCATGCCTGTCACGCCGACATCGTGCGCCGCGTGCACGACTACGTGATCGAGCATCCGGAAGCGCCCGTCGACATCCTGAGCCTGTGCACGCAACTACGCGTGAGCCGGCGCACGATGCAGAACAGCTTTCAGTCGGTCGTCCAGACGAGCCCGCTCAACTACACGCGCGCGCTGCGCCTCGCGCAGGTCCGACGCCTGCTGCTCGACACGCGGCAGTCCGACCTGCCGATCAGCGAAGCGGCCGCACGCTGGGGCTTCATGCATCTCGGGCATTTCGCGAACGCGTACAAGGCGCAATTCGGCGAATTGCCGTCGACGACGGCGCGCCGGACGGTGCGTGGTGCAAAAACGCGCTGAGCGCCGGCAAAAAACCGCGATAATCCCGGCTTGAACGTTCGGCGCACTGCGCGCCGGCCCGCGCGGTGCGCGGCGCCCCCCTGCTTCCACCCCACGCCCCGATGCCCGAGGATTTCCACTTCCTGCTGCTGCCCGGCTTCTCCGCGCTCGGCTTCATGTCCGCGGTCGAGCCGCTGCGCGTCGCGAACCGCTTTCGCACCGAGCTGTATCGCTGGCACGTGATCAGCGCGGACGGCGCGCCCGTCGCCGCGAGCAACGGCATTCCGGTCGCCGCCGAAGCGGCGTGCGCGGACGTCCCGCAGGTCGATACGGTGTTCGTCGTCGCCGGCTTCGATCCGCTCGTGTGCTACACGCGCACGCTCGGCGACTGGCTGCGCCGCCAGCACCGGCACGGCGCCACGCTCGGCGGCATCGATACGGGCAGCTTCGTGCTCGCGGAGGCCGGACTGTTCGACGCGTCGCAATCGCTCACGCTGCACTGGGAAGCGCTGGCCGCGTTCCGCGAGCGCTATCCCGGCCTGAACGCGACGCAGGAGCTGTTCGAGATCGACGACCGGCGCATCACGTGCGCGGGCGGCACCGCGTCGATCGACATGATGCTCGACCTGATCGGCCGCCGGCACGGCGCCGATCTCGCGGCCGCAATCTCCGAGCAGTTCGTCGTCAGCCGCATCCGGCAGCGCTCGGACAGCCAGCGGCTCGAGATCGCCGCGCGCTACGGCGTGCACAACCGCAAGCTGATCCAGGTGATCGGCACGATGCAGCGGCACATGGAGAACCCGCTCGGCTCCGACGCGCTCGCGCACGAGGTGTCGATCACGCGGCGCCAGCTCGAACGGCTGTTCAGCGCGACGCTGAACGACACGCCGACGCACTTCTACCTGAACCTGCGCCTCGATCGCGCACGCGAACTGCTGCAGCAGACCGACATGAGCATCACGTCGGTGTGCGTCGCGTGCGGCTTCGAATCGCCGTCGCATTTCTCGCGCACCTATCGCGCACGATTCGGAATGAGCCCGCGCAGCGACCGGCGTGCGACGCGCTGATCGTCTCGGCTTTTGATCACAATCCGGCGCGGTATTGCGCGTTCCGGCGGCGTTTCCGTCCGTTCGCTGAACAATGTCGGCAACTGGTCGACGAACCGAAGCGGTCGTCGAAAATAATCTGGAATGTCGTTGAAAATATTCTGTAACATACCAAAAAAAGTTAGATAGGCAGCCTAACGATACGCCTGCTGCATCTCGCGCGCGTCGCGCCACGCAGGCTGCCCACCGATATCACGATCGATCCGAGGGGTATGACATGACGATGCTCGATTCGCCGTCGCCGCACCTGCCTGCCGTTCGCTTCTCCTCCGCTTCGCCTGCCCGCTTCTTTTCGACCTGACATTTAGCGCTCCTTAGTCAGTCGACATTCCCACACCGCTTCGCCGCACCGGTTCCATCGAACCGGCGCGCGGGCCGTGTCGTGCCTGCTCGCCACGAGCGCGCGGGCGTGTCCAACCGTTGAGATGAGGATCACGTATGCAGACATCACGCAAAGCATTGCCGCTCGCCCTGGGTCTCGTGCTCGGTTTCGGCATCGTCGGCGGCACCCAGGCCGATACGAAAGTGTCGAATCCGCAGGCCGCGAGCCTGCGCGAAAGCCTGACGCGCGGCGTCGCGCCGCCGGCCGCGAAGGCCGACACGGCCGCCGGGCAATTCCGCTCGGACGGCGTCGCCGTCACGCTGTACAACCCGGCCTATCGCGTCAAGAAAGCTGCCGCGACGCCCGCCGCCACCGCGCGCGACTTCGTCGCGTCGCAAGCGGCGCAGCTCGGGCTCGACGCGGCCGCGCTCGCGAGCCTCGTCGTCACCTCGGAGCGCAACGACGCCGACTTCACCGTCGTGCGCCTGCAGCAGCAGGCCGCCGGGCTGCCCGTGTACGGCAGCGACATCGCGGTGACCGTCGCGAAGGACGGCCGCATCCTGTATGTCGCGAGCAACACGATCAACGGCGTGATCGCGACGACGCGCAAGTCGCAGGCCGTCGACCAGCAGCAGGCGCTCGACCGCGCCCGCGCGTATCTCGGCGTGAGCGGCTTCACGCATCTCGACGCGCAGCTCGTCGCGTTCGTCGACAAGGCCGGCACGCACACCGCGTGGAAGGTGCGCGGCCGTCCGCAGGACGGCCCGAAAGGCGACTGGGAACTGCTGATCGACTCGGCAAGCGGCGAAGTGCTGCGCGCGGAGGACAAGGCGTTCTACGCGACCGACGGCACCGGCTTCGTGTTCCGCCCCGATCCGCTGTCGCCGACGAAAAGCAGCTACGGCAGCACCGGCTACAAGGACAGCAACGACGCCGATTCGACGCAGCTCGCGGCCGCGCGCGTGCGCGTGACGCTGAAGGATCTCGCGCAGTCGGGCACGCGCTACACGCTGACGGGCCCGTACGCGTCGTGCATCGATTTCGATGCGCCGCTCGACAAGGCCTGCCCGTCGCAGTCCACGCCCGCGTTCGAGTTCACGCGCGGCAACCTGTATTTCGAGGCCGTGAACGTGTACTACCACATCGACACGTTCCTGCGCTACGTGAACCAGACGCTCGGCATCAAGGCGCTGCCGTACCAGTACACGGGCGGCGTGCAGTACGACCCGCACGGCGAATCGGGCGACGACAACTCGTCGTATTCGTCGAGCAGCGGCCGGCTGACGTTCGGGCAAGGCGGCGTCGACGACGCGGAAGACGCGGACGTCGTGATCCACGAACTCGGCCACGGCATCCACGACTGGGTCACCAACGGCGGCCTGTCGCAACAGGAAGGCTTGTCGGAAGGCACCGGCGACTATCTCGCCGCCGCGTACAGCCGCGACTTCAACCAGTGGAGCCCATCGGATGCGCAGTATCACTGGGTCTACAACTGGGACGGTCACAACGAGTTCTGGGGCGGCCGCGTGACCAACTGGAACGTCGGGCGCACCTATGCGCAGGCGCGCGGCGCGGAGATCCACACGGCCGGCCAGTACTGGGCGTCGTGCAACCTCGTCGCGCGCGACGCGATCGGCGCGCAGGCGATGGACAAGGCGTTCCTGAAGGGGCTGTCGATGACCAACAGCTCGACCAACCAGAAGGCCGCCGCGCAGGCCGTGCTGACGGCTGCCTCCGCGCTCGGCTACAGCAGCGCGCAGATCACCGCGATCGGCAACGCGTACAACAAGAGCTGCACGTACGGCGTGACCGTTCCGCAGAAGTCGTAATACCGCCGCAGGCGGGAGCGCATCGCACGACCTGCGGCGCGCTCCCTTCATCGACATCGCCATCCTCACGAGATCGAACATGCCTACTCTGACACCGACCCGCCTGAGCGCCGCGCTGGGCGGCATGCTGCTGAGCGCCGCCGCGCACGCGACACCCGTCTGGATCACGCTCGGCGACACCGCGTTCCGCCAGCTTCAACGCATCGATGCGACCGCAACCGCGCAGTACAGCACGACCGTCGACGCCGGCAAGGCGGCCGACGGCGCCGCGCGCCGCGAAACCGTTCACGTCGTCGAGATCGACGATGCCCGGCTCGGCGAGCTGGCCCACGCCGTCCACCACACGCGCGGCCACGGGCCCGGCTACGTCGTGCACGATTCGTTCGACGACGCGCGGCAGGCGCTGCAGCCGTTGCCGGCGACGCTCGCGAAACAGGCCGCCGCCCCCGCGTACACGGTGTCCAACGTGCCGCAGATCGGCACGTGGGTCCAGCAACTGCAAGCGAGCAACATCGTCGGCACGATCACGTCGCTGTCCGGCTTCACGAACCGCTACTACACGACGTCGCACGGCGTCGCCGCGTCCGACTGGCTCGCGCTGCAGTGGAAGCAGCTGGCGGGCTCACGCGCCGACATCACCGTCGAACAGTTCGCGCACACGGGCTTTCCGCAGAAATCCGTGATCCTGACGATCCGCGGCAGCGATCCGGCCGCGGGCACGGTCGTGCTCGGCGGCCACCTCGATTCGACCGTCGGCCGCACGACGGAGAACTCGCGCTCGCCCGGCGCCGACGACGACGCGTCGGGCATCGCCAGCCTGACCGAGGCGCTGCGCGTGCTGCTCGCGAACAACTACAGGCCGAAACGGACCATCAAGTTCGTCGGGTATGCGGCCGAGGAAGCCGGCCTGCTCGGCTCGAAGGCGATCGCGAAGCAGTTCCGCACGCAGAATGCGAACGTGGTCGGCGTGCTGCAGCTCGACATGACGAACTACAAGGGCGATCCGAAGGACATCTACCTGATCACCGACTACACGAACGCCGCGCAGAACACCTATGTGAAGAACCTGGCGGCGACCTACCTGCCGGAGCTCGCGATCGGCACGTCGCAGTGCGGCTATGCGTGCTCGGATCATGCGTCGTGGAATGCGCAGGGGTACCCGGCATCGTTCCCGTTCGAAGCCGACCAGAACGACAGCCCATACATCCACACGGTGAACGACACGCTGGAAAACTCGGATCGACAGGCGAACCATGCGCTGAAGTTCGGCAAGCTCGCGCTCGCCTATGCGGTCGATCTCGGCGGCATTGCCGGCGCGACGATCGAGCGCTGAGCGTGCGTCGCCGAGCGGCTCTCGCGTTCGGCAACGACACGGGCGCCCGTCTGCTTTTGGGGGCGCCCGTTCGAATGCGTTGTCTCGGTCCGGCTAGAATCGTCGTTCGACCACTCGCCACACGCTTGCCCACCATGACCGAACCCATCCGCTCCATCGACGACCTGTCGCCCGCCCGCGTCACGACCGCCTTCGACCTGCCCGGCCATACGACCGTCCGCTCGCTCGGCGTCGCCCAAGGCATCGTCGTGCGCTCGCGCTCGATCGTCGGCTCGTTCGGCGCGTCGCTGCAGACGATCTTTGGCGGCAACATCACGCTTTATACGTCGCTGTGCGAGAAGGCGCGCCAGCACGCGTTCGACAAGATGCTCGCCGAGGCGCGCACGCTCGGCGCGAACGCGATCGTCGCGATGCGCTACGACTCGACCGAGATCGGCGCGGGCGTGACCGAAGTCATCTGCTACGGCACGGCCGTGCGCGTGACGCAGGATGCATGACGCGTGATGCGCGTCATGCGTCGCGTTCGAGCGACTTCATGCTCGTGAGCTGCGGAAAGAGCCGCATCCATGCGAGCGCGACGGCGATCGTCGCCGCGCCGCCGACGACGATCGCGGCCGGCGCGCCCCACCACGCAGCCGTCACGCCCGATTCGAATTCGCCGAGCTGGTTCGACGTGCCGATGAACAGCGAGTTGACCGCGCTCACGCGGCCGAGCATGTCGTCCGGCGTGCGCAGTTGCACGAGCGACAGTCGCACGACGACGCTGATCACGTCCGATGCGCCGAGCGCGGCCAGCGCCACGAGCGACAACGCGAAGTGCCGCGACAATCCGAACACGATCGTCGCGATGCCGAACGCGATCACGCCGCCGAACATCGCGCGGCCCGGCCGCCCCTTCAACGGGAAACGCGTGAGCCACAGCGTGCCCGCGAGCGCGCCGACCGCCGGCGCCGCGCGCAATGCGCCGAGCCCCCACGGGCCGACCTGCAGGATGTCGCGCGCGTAGATCGGCAGCAGCGCGGTCGCGCCGCCGAACAGCACCGCGAACAGGTCGAGCGACAGCGCGCCGAGGATCGCCGGCTCGCGCCGGATGAACGCGATGCCCGAAAACACCGAGCGCAGCGTGACCGGCTCGCGCGCCGGCGGCGCGGTACGCAGCGGAATCGTGCCGCTCAGCATCGCCGCGATCGCGAAGGCCGCGACGCTCGTGCCGAACGCGATGGGCGCGCCGACACCGTAGAGCAACCCGCCGAACGCGGGCCCGAGAATCTGCGCGGCCTGGTTCGCGGACGTCGACAGCGCGGTCGCGCGCGGCAGGTCGATGCGCGGCACGACGGCCGGCAACAGCGACGACACCGACGGCGACTCGAACGCGCGCGCCGTGCCGACGATCGCCGCGAGCGCATACACGGCCGGCGCGGCCAGCCACCCTTGCACCGCGCCGATCAGGAACACGCCGGCGGCCAGCGCCTCGACGCTCTGGCAGATCGTCGCGATGCGCCGGCGGTCGTAGCGGTCGGCCACCTGCCCGACGACGAGCGTCAGCGCGAACATCGGCACGAACTGCGCGAGGCCGACGAGACCGAGCGCGAACGCGCTGTGCGTGAGCGCGTACACATACCAGCCGATCGCAACCGACAGGATCTGGAAAGCCAGGGAAGACATCACGCGCGTGCCCCAGAAACGCTGGAACGGTGCGTGGCGGAACAGATTGGCGGGTAACGGGGATAAAGGACGGGAATCGGGCACGGGGGTGGTCATCGGGATCTCGGTGGAGGCGGTGCGGACGCAACCACTCTTGGAGCGACAACGTCCGCATGTGCGTGCTTGCGCAACGGCTTGCCCATCGCAACGCGATGTCGGTCCCCCGGATCGCGGAGACAGTCGGCTGAACGCGCGGACGCGGCCAAACGGGAATGATATGTCAACGACGAAAAACCCGCCGGGCGTGTGTCCCGGCCCGTATCAAGCCGGCGCGCCGCACAGGAAAATAGCGATTCGTGGATATCCCCCCAAACGACGTCGCTCCCGGCCGCGAGTTGCACGATTGAAACATCTTTAGATAAATCACGGCAATGGGGCGTGCAGGAATCGAATGCCTGCCGTCGACGCAAAGCTGCGTCGCACATGTGCTTCCTTGCTGCGCGCGGGACTTGGCGAATCGGCGCGTCCGTCTGGCGTTTCAGAACTGAAACAACGCTGAGGTCTGAACGTTGCCTCACATCACCTATCGGTCGCTCGGCCTCTTGGTCATTGCGCCACAGCCTGCTGGTCCACTCCTTGCTCAGGTGTTTCGCACACATCCAAGCCGCACGGCCGTAGAGCCCAGTGTCGGTAACGAACAACCATTATGCAGGTCGGGGAAATCATGTCTAAGTACGCTACGGCTGCCATGCGGCTGCCTTTCTCGTATCACCCCTCCCTACACGTTGATTGAGCCGCGCTCACGAGCGCGATGAGAACTCGATACACGACGTGTTCCGGGGGGACGTATGAAATGCAGAAAAGACTTGCATTCGCCACCTTCGAGGCTGGCACGCATCACCGGCGTATTGCCGCTTCCTTCCGGTGCGACAGCGGAGGCCGAGCCCGGCTGGCCAACCAGCACCGCGGCGCTGTCGCAGCGAGCATTGCAACTTTTGAATGACGGGCACTTTCAACAAAGTGCCGCGTGCGCGAGGCAGGCCATCTCTGTCGATCAGGGCTGCGGCTTCCTGCGTCTGCTCCTGGGTGTGGCATTGAACCAGGGTGGCCGACGACGCGAGGCGCTCGAGGCGTTCGCACGGGCCGCCGCGCTCGCGCCTCATGATCCGCAGATTCGCTACAACCTGGCCGTTGCCTTGCACGAATCCGGGCAGCAAGAACTCGCGATATATGAGTATCGCGCCTGCTTGGAAAGCAATCCGGATTGCGCCAATGCGTTATGGAATTACGGCGAGCTTCTCCGGCTCCGGGAGCATTTCGACAAGGCGCTCGAATGCTTTGAGCGGCTGGCTCACCTCGAGGGCGGATTGCGCGAAAAGGCGGCACACCGAATGGCCGTGTGCTGCGCTTATCTGGGACTGGATGAGCGTGCCCAGGCCCTGTTCGAGACGCAAATCGCCGAAGACAACGATCCGGTCACGCATTGGGAATACGCGCATTTTCTGCTTGGCAGGGGGCGGTTCAGGGACGCCTGGCCACATTATGCGCAGCGTTTCGATGCGGGAAGGGAAATCAGCCTCAAGGGCATGAGCTTGCCGTATTCCGCATGGAGCGGCCAGTTCGAATCGGGCTCGACGTTGATCGTTTCCGGCGAACAGGGTGCCGGTGACGAGATCCTGTTTGCCGCGTTTCTGCCGCTGCTGCTGAAGCGGGCACGGTCGGCCGACATGCGCGTGGTGGTAGTGTGCCGGCCCGCGCTCGTGCGGCTGTTCCGCGAGAGTTTTCCGTCGGCAACGGTATTGGGGGGAATGGTCACGCAAGAGCCAGATCTTCGCGCTTTCGCTCAAGACTCCTCAAGAATCTGGCGAATCTCGATCGGCGATTTGCCTTTGTGGTTGGACAAACCTGAGCCGATCGCTTATCTGAATCCCGCTCCGGAGGATCAGCGCACTGCGCGGCAGTTGATCGCGCAGTCGCGCTCGGGCGATGGCTGCCGGCATATCGGCATCGTGTGGTCGGCCAATCCCGTCTCGACCGCGTCGAACCGGCTTGCGCGCAGTGTGCCGTCGGAGCTGCTGAACGCATATCTGAAAGACATTGGCAGTGTGCACTTCTATTCGCTGATGCCCACTGAACATCGCGCGGTTCTCGCCGGCGTGCCTGATTTGCCTGTTACCGATCTTTCTCATTTTTTGACCGACTTCAGCCGGACTGCAGCGGCAATGCAGTGCCTGGATGAAATCGTATCGGTGTGTACGTCGAGCGCCAACCTTGCGGGTGCGCTTGGGCTGAAGACACATGTGCTTTTGCAAAAGCATGCCGATTGGCGGTGGTTTGGGGACACCGCCTGGTATCCCGATGTCGTGACATACAGGCAAGAAGCGCGCGCGGACTGGGGAACCTGTCTGCAAGCGCTCTCCGCGAACTGGCGCTGATGAGAATTGGGGGAAAACATGAACAAGATCTACAAGTGCATTTTCAGCAAGCAACTGAATCAAATGGTTGTCGTTGCGGAGAGCGCGACGGGACAGGGGAAGTCAGGGGGCCGGTCCCGTGCGATACGGCGAGTGCGGGCCGTTGCTGCTGCCGCGTTGGCGGCTGGCACGTGCATGTCTCTTCCGCAACTGGGATGGGCGGACGGTGTCTGCTATAACCATGGTCCCAGCAACGACACTTGTGGGAGCACCTCCGCGACGTATACGGGAAGCGGGACCAATAACACGTTCTACGGGTATGTGAGCGGGACCGGCGTGACCGGCAACTCCGACACGGGTAACGGTGCCTTTTCGAGCTACAACGTCACGGGCGACTCGAATACGGGTAACGGCGCTAATTCGAGCTACAGCGTTACGGGCAGCAACAACACGGGAAGCGGAGCCAACTCCAGCTATGCCGTGACGGGCAGCAACAATACGGCAGTCGGTGCGAGCGCCGGTCAGTACGTGAACGGTAACGGGAACGTGGCGTTGGGTGCATCTGCTGGATCGGGAACCAGTGGCAGCCCGCTCAATATCACCAACACCACGGCGATCGGCTACAGCGCGACGGCTACGGGGACAAACTCCGTTGCGCTGGGTTCCAGCAGCACCGACGGGGGCGCGGCCAACGTGGTGAGCGTGGGCAGCAACTCGCTGCAGCGCAAGATCATCAATGTGTCGAGCGGGAACGTGGCGTCCGGTTCGACGGATGCGGTTAACGGCGGGCAGCTCTTTTCGCTCTCTACCAGCTTGAGTACGACGAACAGTAACGTCACGAGCCTGTCGACTTCGACTTCGACGGGGATCAGCACGGCGCAAAGCGGTGTGAACTCGCTGTCGACGGGGCTGAGTACGACGAACGGGAAGGTGACGAGCCTGTCGACTTCGACCTCGACGGGGATCAGCACGGCTCAGAGCGGTGTGAGCTCGTTGTCGACGGGGATAAGCACCACCAACAGCAACGTGACGAGTCTGTCGACCTCGGCCTCGACCGGGATCAGCACGGCTCAGAGCGGCGTGAACTCGCTGTCGACGGGTCTGAGCACCGCCAACAGCAACGTGACGAGTCTGTCGACCTCGGTCGCGGCCGGCATCAGCACGGCACAAAGCGGCGTGAGTTCGCTATCGACAGGTCTGAACACGACCGATAGCAACGTGGCGAGTCTGTCGACTTCGGCTGCGGCCGGCATCAGCACGGCGCAAAGCGGCGTGAGCTCGCTATCGACAGGTCTGAACACGACCAATAGCGCCCTCGGTGCACTGTCGACCCAGGAGTCGACTGATGTGGGCTCGTTGTCGACCAGCGTGAACACGACCAACGGCAACGTCAGCTCGTTGTCGACGGGCCTGAACGCCACAAACAACGCCGTCGGTGCACTGTCGACACAGGAATCGACCGACGTCGGATCGCTGTCGACCAGCCTGAATACGACCAACGGCAACGTGACGAGCCTGTCGACCTCGGCTGCGACCGGCATCAGCACGGCACAAAGCGGCGTGGCCTCCCTGTCGACGAGCCTGACCACGACCAACAACGCCGTCGGTGCACTGTCGACCCAGGAATCGACTGATGTGGGCTCGTTGTCGACCAGCTTGAATACGACCAACGGCAACGTCAGCTCGTTGTCGACAGGCCTGAACGCCACGAACAACGCCGTCGGTGCGCTGTCGACCCAGGAATCGACTGATGTGGGCTCGTTGTCGACCAGCCTGAATACGACCAACGGCAATGTCAGCTCGTTGTCGACGGGGCTGAGCACCACGAACAACGCCGTCGGTGCGCTATCGACGCAGGAATCGACCGACGTCGGATCGTTGTCGACCAGCCTGAATACGACCAACGGCAATGTCAGCTCGTTGTCGACGGGGCTGAGCACCACGAACAACGCCGTCGGTGCGCTATCGACGCAGGAATCGACCGACGTCGGATCGTTGTCGACCAGCCTGAATACGACCAACGGCAATGTCAGCTCGTTGTCGACGGGGCTGAGCACCACGAACAACGCCGTCGGTGCGCTATCGACGCAGGAATCGACCGACGTCGGATCGTTGTCGACCAGCCTGAATACGACCAACGGTAATGTCAGCTCGTTGTCGACGGGGCTGAGCACCACGAACAACGCCGTCGGTGCGCTATCGACGCAGGAATCGACCGACGTCGGATCGTTGTCGACCAGCCTGAATACGACCAACGGTAATGTCAGCTCGTTGTCGACGGGGCTGAGCACCACGAACAACGCCGTCGGTGCGCTATCGACGCAGGAATCGACCGACGTCGGATCGTTGTCGACCAGCCTGAATACGACCAACGGTAATGTCAGCTCGTTGTCGACAGGCCTGAACACCACGAACAGCAACGTGGCGAGCCTGTCGACTTCGGCTGCGGTCGGTATCAGCACGGCACAAAGCGGCGTGACCTCCCTGTCGACGGGCCTGACCGCGACCAATAGCACCCTCAGTGCACTGTCGACCCAGGAATCGACTGACGTCGGATCGTTGTCGACCAGCCTGAATACGACCAACGGCAACGTCAGCTCGCTGTCGACGGGCCTGAACGCCACGAACAACGCCGTTGGTGCGCTGTCGACGCAGGAATCGACCGACGTCGGATCGCTGTCGACCAGCCTGAACACGACCAACAGCAACGTGGCGAGTCTGTCGACGTCAGCCGCGGCCGGCATCAGCACGGCACAAAGCGGCGTGAGCTCCCTGTCGACGGGCCTGACCACGACCAACAGCAACGTGACGAGCCTGTCGACGTCAGCCGCGGCCGGCATCAGCACGGCGCAAAGCGGTGTGAGCTCGCTGTCGACGGGCTTGACCACGACCAACAGCAACGTGACGAGCCTGTCGACCTCGGCCGCAGCCGGCATCAGCACGGCACAAAGCGGCGTGAGCTCCCTGTCGACGGGCCTGACCACCACGAACAGCAACCTTGGGGCGCTGTCGATGCGGGAATCGACCGACGTGGGATCGTTGTCGACCAGCTTGAATACGATCAACAGCAACGTCAGCTCACTGTCGACAAACCTGAACACGACGAACAGCAACGTTAGCTTGCTGTCCACAGGGCTGAATACGACGAACAGCACGGTCGGCTCGCTTTCCACGAGCTTGAACACGACGACCGGCAGGGTCAATTCACTATCGACGAGTCTGAACACGACCAACAACAACGTATCAAGCCTGTCGACATCGGTATCGACAGGAATCAGCGCGGCGGCGAGCGGCGTGACTTCACTCTCCACGAGCCTGAACACGACGAACAGCAATCTGGCGTCGTTGTCGACTTCGTATGCCGGCTCGATTGCCACCTGGCTGAACAGCCTGAGCACGGTCAACAGCAACCTTTCGACGTTGAGCACTTCCACATCGACCAGCGTGGTTCAGCTCTTCACCGGCGTTGCGTCTCTCTCGACCGGCTTGAGTACGACAAACGGCAAGGTGGCGACGTTGAATACCGCGGTGACATCGCTGTCGACGGGGTTGGCCTCCCTGTCCACGCAGTTGAACTCCCCGGGGTTCGGCAAAGGCGGGTCGCAAAACACGAGTACGTCTCCTGCTACCGCGCTCTCGACATCGACCTCGACAAGTACCAGTACCGCGCAAAGCACCACATCGACAGGGACGACTTCGCTGTCTACCAGTTCGACTTCGCTCTCGACCGGCACAAGGGCAGTCTCTGCCGCGCAAGCAGTTCAGGGCATGTCGCCAGAGCCGGTCGCGACAGGCGCGGCAGCACAGGTCGCCGACAGTTCCGCCACGGCAGCGGGCGCCAACGCGCTCGCCTCGGGAAACAACTCGGTTGCGCTCGGCGCGGGAGCGATAGCAACAGCGGCGAATTCGGTCGCGCTCGGCGCGGGCTCAATCGCGACCGAATCGAACACGGTGTCCGTGGGCTCGCCAGGCAACGAGCGCAGGATCACGAATCTGGCGCCTGGTATGAACCCGACGGACGCGGTCAACATGTCGCAATTGGGAGCCGTGCAGTCGAACGTGAATCAAGTGGCAAGGATGGCCTATTCCGGAATTGCCAGTGCCGCCGCGCTGACGATGATTCCTGAAGTTGATCCCGGGAAGACGCTCTCGTTCGGCATAGGTACGGCCGGCTACCAGGGATATCAGGCAGTGGCCCTTGGTTTTACCGCTCGAATCACGAACAACCTGAAGGTCAAGGGAGGGGTGGCGATCAACGGTGCGGGCGGCAATACGTACGGTGCTGGCGCAGCCTACCAGTGGTAAGCGACGCACGCGCTCTCGGGTGAACAATCATGCGAATCGGAATGTCGGTTTTCACGCATGCGGGCGCGGGTGCCGACGATTCCGGTGACGATCCCGAGGCAGTGACCGGGTAGCCGGCATTGACCGGACGGATCTCGTGCCCGCTCCCCCCCGTCGAACAAAAAAAAGCGCGAACCGTGGTTCGCGCCAAAGAGAGACCTCGCTGAAGACGTCACATCATCCTGCCACGCCGCTTAGAACGAATGCCGCATCCCGATCCGCACGTCGGCCTGCGTCTGCGTCGTCGACGGCGTGAAGCTGTAGCCGATCACCGCATCGACGCCCTGCGACGCACGCAGGTAATCGCCGGAGATGTAGATGTCGGTGCGCTTCGACAGCAGGTAGTGCAGGCCGGCCGTGCCCTGGTTCCAGTGATGGCCTTCGAAGCGCGTGTGCTGGTAGCCCGCGATGAAGCTCAGCGCCGGCGTGAACTGGTACAGGCCGCCGCCTTCGTACACCTGCATGTGCGACGACTGGCCGAAGCCCTTGATCGTCGTGTACGAGTAGTTCGCGTCGAGCGTCAGCTTGCCGATCGTGTAGCTGGTGCCGATGCCGAACGTGCCCTGGCTGTCGACGTCCATCGCGGTGTTCGAGAACAGGTCGGTGCGCGCGCCGGTCGCCGGATCGACGGTGACGGTCTGCTGGCCGAGGAACGTATGCGTGCCGATCATCGCGTACGGGTCGAACGCGTAGATGCCGTTCGGGTTGTTCAGGCGCGTGTACGCGGCGCCGATCGAGAAGTCGCCCTTCGTGAAGCTCGCGCCCGCGCTCCAGGCGCTGTTGCGATGGAAGTTGCCCGCGACGTTGCCGAACGAATACATCGCGCCGAACTTGAAGCCGCTCAGGTCGTTCGACAGGAACTTCACCGAGTTCGGCAGGCGGTCGCCGTTGAAGCGGTCGAAGTCGCCCTGGTGGATCGCATAGCCGCTGCCCCACGCCGAGATGTTGTAGATCGACACGAGTTCGTTCGTGATGTCGAGCTGGTTGCCGAACGACAGCGTGCCCCAGTCGTTCTGCAGGCCGACATACGCCTGCCGGCCGAATTCCGCGCCGCCGAAGCCGAGTTGCCCGTTGCCGAGGTGGAAGCCGCTCTCGAGCGTGAACACGGCCTTCAGGCCGCCGCCCAGGTCTTCGGTGCCCTTGAGGCCGAAGCGGTTTCCGTAGGCGATGCCGTCGTCGAACTTGACCACGTGCGAGCCGCCCGTGTTGTTCACGTACGTGATGCCCGCGTCGAGAATCCCGTACAGCGTCACGCTGCTCTGCGCATGCCCGATGGCGGGAATACAGGCCGCGCATGCAAGCGCGGCGGCTACGGCGACTTTCTTTTGCTTCATTGTCGACCACCCTCCCTGAACCGTTCGATGGAAAGAACCGTGGCCTGGCGCGTGCCGCAATACGCCGGCTGATTCGAATTCGGTACGTCTGCTGGCTCCGCTATTTCGTTTTCCGCAATAACGCAGCCATTGGCGAAAAATACAAACCCATATTTCCGGTCACCCGTCTGAAGGCGACACTAAATGGTCACGATGCGACGGGTCGGGAAAACACGTAGACGGGCGGCACGGCAAAAACCGGCCGCCAGGAGGAAGGCAATCAGCGGCCGTCGAGGGCCGCGCGCACGGCCGGCAGGCCCGGTGCGCCGGTCGCCGTCGTCACGCCGTCGAGCCAGCCGGCGAGCAGCGCGGGCTCGGCCTTCAGCGCATGCTGCGCCGCGAGCGCGGGCGACGTCTTGTGGTCGAGCATGTCGGCGATCATCCGGTTCTCGACGTCGACGGAGAACGTCATCTGCCGGAACAGCCGCGCGAGGTTCGTGCACTGGCCGGCGAACCCGGCACGCGTGACCGTGTTGACCGTCGCACCGCCGTAGTTCGGTCCAAAGTACGCATCGCCGCCCGACAGATACGTCAGATGAAACTTCGTGTTCATCAGATGCGGTTCCCACGCGAGAAACACGATCCAGCGCTTGTCGCGCACCGCGCGCTCGACCTGCGTGAGCATGCCCGTCTCGCTCGATTCGACGAGCGACCAGTTCGCGGACCCCAGCGCGTGGTCGGACAGCATCCGCTTGATGTTCTGGTTCGCGGGCGCGCCGGGCTCGATCCCGTAGATCTTGCCGCCGAAGCGGTCCGCGTAGCGCGCGAGATCGGCGAACGTGTGCACGCCGGCCGCGGCCACATAGTCGGGCACCGCGAGCGTGAACTTCGCGCCGCTCAGGTTCGCGTGCAGCACGTCGATCGATTTCTCGTCGACGAACGGCTTCACGAGCGGCGCCTGCGCGGGCATCCAGTTGCCGAGGAACACGTCGACCTGCCCTTTCTTCAACCCCTGGTACGTGATCGGCACCGACAGGTTCGCGACGTCCTGCCGGTAGCCGAGCGCCTTCAGCACGACGCCCGCCATCGCGTTCGTCGCGTCGATGTCGGTCCAGCCGGGCGCCGCCATCTTCACGTCGCCGCAGGTCTGCGGATCGGCGGCGGACGCAGGCTGCGTCGCCGCCACGCACGCGGCGGCGGCGAACGCCGCGCCGATCCTTCGGAATGCTGCATTGCGTTGCCGTTTCATGGTTCGCTTCCTCCGTCGTTCTTCAATGATCGCTGCGGGACGTTCAACGCCCGACGCGCGGAAAACGCGCCATCGCTTCGAGCGTATCGAGTTCGATGTGATTGCGCATGTAGCGCTGGCTCGCGTCGGTGAACGGCTGCCAGTCCCACGCGTGGATGCGGCCCTGCGTCGTCGCCGCGTAATGGAAGCGCCGGCGTCGCTGGCTCGCGCGCACCTGCCGGTCGAGTTCGGGCAGGTTCCAGCGCTGCGCGGCCTCCGCGCGGAATGCGGCGAGCACGTCGGCGGCTTCCGGCTGCCCGGCCAGGTTCGTCAGCTCGCGCGGGTCGTCCGACAGGTGGTAGAGCTGGTCGGGATCGGCCGGGCAATGCACGTATTTCCAGTCGCCGCGCCGAATCATCACCACCGGCGCGAGCGCGCCTTCCGCGAGGTATTCGCCGAGCGCGACGTCGTGCGCGGGCGTGCCCTGCAGGTGCGGCACGAGGCTCGCGCCATCGACCGGGTCCGGCCAGCCGCCGGCTGGCGCCGCGCCGGCCAGATCGACGAGCGTCGGCAGCAGGTCGACGTGCGACACGGGCCCGCGCACGCGCGCGGCATCGAAGCGGCCCGGCGCATGCACGATCAGCGGCACGCGGCAGCCGCCCTCGAAAAACGTCATCTTGTACCAGAGCCCGCGCTCGCCGAGCATGTCGCCGTGGTCGGACGTGACGATCACGATCGTATCGTCGGCGAACCCGCATTGCTCGAGCGCGGCCAGCACGCTGCCGAACTGCGTGTCCACGTACGACGTCGCGCCGTAATACGCGCGACGCGCGGCGCGGATCTGCGCGTCGGTCGGCGGCGTGCGGTCGTTTTCGCAGACGAAGCGTAGCCGCTGCGAATGCGGATCGCTTTCGGCCGCATCGAGCCGCACGGCCGGCATGTCGATTTCTTCGTCGCCGTACAGATCCCAGTATTCGCGCGTGATCGCATACGGGTCGTGCGGATGGGTCAACGACACGACCATGCAGAACGGCCGCGCATCGTGCCCGGCCGCGCGTTCGCGCGCGACGTCGTACAGCTTCTGCTTCGCGGCGAACGTCACTTCGTCGTCGAAGTCGAGCTGATTCGTGCGCACGCAGGGGCCCGCATCAAGCACCGAGCTCATGTTGTGATACCAGCTCGGCCGCTCCGTCGGGCTGTCCCAGTTCGGCACCCAGCCGAAATCGGCCGGATAGATGTCGGTCGTGAGTCGCTCCTCGAAGCCGTGCAACTGATCGGGCCCGCAGAAATGCATCTTGCCGGACAGCATCGTCCGGTAGCCGCCCGCGCGCAGGTAATGCGCGAACGTCAGCGTTTGCGCCGGCAATTCGGCGGCGTTATCGTAGGCGCCGATGCCCGACGGCAGCTTGCCGGTCAGCAGCGAGAAGCGCGACGGCGCGCATAGCGGGCTCGCGCAGTACGCGGCGTCGAACACCACGCCTTCGGCGGCGAGCCGGTCGAGCGTCGGCGTGCGGGCGACGCGGTTGCCGTACGCGGGCAGCGCGAACGGCGTGAGCTGGTCGGCCATCAGGATCAGGATGTTGGGTGTCGGGTTCGTCATCGGCGATCGTGGGGAAAGCGGTGTTCGAATGGAACGGCGCGCCGCTTTGGCAGCGAGACGTCCGGCATGACGGAGGCGATCCGCAGAAACCGCCGCGCGCGGGGGCCGCGCTGGCTAGAATCGCGGAATGCGTGGCGCGCTGGCGCATGAAGCGCATCTGCCGCACCGTCCGCTGCACTATCGCCCGCCCGAATTCGCGCGGGTAGGCGTCCGGCCCTTATGGGGCCATTAGAGGGACTTATGTCGAAATCCGAACCGTTACCGTCGATGCAGGCGCTGCGCGCGTTCGAATCGGCCGCCCGGCTCGCGAGCTTCACGGCCGCCGCGCGCGAGCTCGGCTCGACGCAGCCGGCCGTGAGCCAGCAGGTGTTCCAGCTCGAAGCCGAACTCGGCGTGCCGCTGTTCGAACGCAGCCCGCGCGGCGTCACGCTGACGGCCGACGGCCAGTGCCTGTACGAAGCCGTGCGGCTGAGCCTCGACACGCTGCGCGGCGCGACCGCGACGCTGCGTGCGCGCCGCGAGCACGGCGCGCTCACGATCGTCACCGATTTCGGTTTCGCGACCTACTGGCTGATGCCGCGCCTGGCCGGGCTGAAGCACGTGATGCCGGACGTCGACGTGCGCGTCGTCACGTCACAGGATTACGACGCACAGCGCGACCATGGCGACATCGCGATCCTGTTCGGCGACGGCCACTGGCCGTCGTGCACGGCCGCGCGGCTGTTTCCGGAATCCGTCACGCCGGTCTGCTCGCCCGCGTTCCGCGACGCGCACCCGGACGTCGTGCGGGCCGACCATCTGCTCGCACTGCCGCTGCTGCACGTGCAGCCGACGCGCCCCGAGCGCTGGCTGTCGTGGTCGGGCTGGTTCGACGCGCACGGGCTCGAACCGCCGGCCGCCGCGCGCGGCGTGACCTTCAACAGCTATGCGCTCGTGATCCATGCGGCACTGCTCGGCGAAGGCGTCGCGCTCGGCTGGGCGCCGCTCGTCGACGAACTCGTCGCGTCCGGCCAGCTCGTGAAGCTGGTCGACGCGCCCGTCGTCACGTCGCGCGGCTACTTCCTGGTGCGCCCGCCGCAGCGGCCCGAGCCGGACGCGACCCACGTGTTCCGGCGCTGGCTGCTCGACGCGTGCGCGGCGGCCTGACGCGGCGCGCCCGCCCCGTTTCCGTTCCCCCTTCCCCGCTCCCGGGCCCGCGCCCGCTGGCGCGCCGATACCAGCCACACGGCGCGTTGGTTCTATCCGCCCCGGAATCGTCCTGATTTACTTGAGCCTCCCGCTACCCGCGCGGCGCGGCGCTGTCGTGCGCCGTCGCGCGGCCGTGCGCCCCACGCCATCCGAGGAGTCTCATGACCGCCGAGCACCGCCCCGATCAATTCGTCCTGACACTGTCGTGCCCGAGCGCGGCCGGTCAGGTCGCCGCCGTCGTCGGCTTTCTCGATCGCCATCGCTGCTACGTCGATGCGCTGAACGTGTTCGACGACGATCTCAGCAACCGCTTCTTCGTGCGCTGCGTCTTTCATCCGACGGATGAGACGTTGCAGATCGACGCGCTGCGTCAGGAATTCGGGCCGATCGCGGCCGGACTCGGCGGCCGCGACGGCGACATCCAATGGGCGATCCACGACGTCAATGCGCGGCCGAAGGTGCTGATCATGGTGTCGAAGCTCGAGCACTGCCTCGCGGATCTGCTGTTCCGCTGGCGGATGGGCGAGCTGAAGATGGACATCGTCGGCATCGTGTCGAACCACCCCGACTTCGAGCCGCTCGCCGTGCAGCACGGGCTGCCGTTCCGGCACTTCCCGATCACGGCCGACACCAAGGCGCAGCAGGAAGCGCAATGGCTCGACTTCTTCGAATCGAGCGGCGCCGAGCTCGTGATCCTCGCACGCTACATGCAGGTGCTGTCGCAGGAGACGAGCGCGAAGCTCGCGAACCGCGCGATCAACATCCATCACTCGTTCCTGCCCGGCTTCAAGGGCGCGAAGCCGTATCACCAGGCCCATGCGCGCGGCGTGAAGCTGATCGGCGCGACCGCGCACTTCGTCACCGACGATCTCGACGAAGGCCCGATCATCGAGCAGGTCGTCGAGCGCGTCGATCATGCACTGCGACCGGAGCAACTGCTCGCGGTGGGGCGCGACGTCGAAAGCCTCACGCTCGCGCGCGCGGTGAAGGCGTTCATCGAGCGGCGGGTGTTTTTGAATGGCGACCGGACGGTGGTATTTCCGTAAGCGGATCGCAGCTGCGCTCGAACGCGGTGTCAACGAACAAGGCCCGACCGGCGTGTAACCGGTCGGGCCTTTTTTGTCGTCGTGCTGCGCCGGCGCTTCGCGCGATGGCCCCGTGTGCGGTTTCCGAAGCCATCGCGTGCCCCGACACGCACGCATTACCGCGTCACTTCACCCACGCGAAGTAATACGACAACCCGATCGTCAACCCCGCGCCGATCAGCGCCGCATACGGCATCAGGCTCAGCCACAGCGCGCGCTTCGGCACTTTCAGCTCCATGTCGCGCTGCATCTGCGCGGGGAAGCGGCCGCGATCCTGCCAGTAGTGGCGATAGAGGAACACCGGCACGATCAGCAGCATCGCGATCAGCCCGTTGCGCAGCGTGCCTTCGCCTTGCAGGTTCGCACCCGCGCCGACGTAGACGAGGTTCGCGTACCCGCAAATCGCGCCGCCGACGAGCAACCAGGTCGGACAACGGAACGGCCGATCCCAGTTGCCGCGATCCATCCGGTGGATCCAGCCGGACTGAAGATTCAGGAATACGAACAGCATGTAGCAGACGTTCGAAATCGACAGCACCGTCATGTAGTCCGACATCATCAGCAACACGAGGTTGAAGCCGAGGTCGGTCCACATCGCGCGCGTGGGCGAGCCGTGCTCGTTCACGTGCGACAGGTACTTCGGCAGCCAGCCGTCGACCGATGCCTGGTACAGCGTGCGCGACGAGCCCATCATCGACGTCATCACGATCAGCAGGATCGACAGCATCAGCATCACGACGACCGCATTCGCGACCCACGCGCCACCGCCGACGATCTTCGCCATCGCGGCCGCGACGCCGGTGCCGTCGCCGATCGCCGGATCGAGCATCGCCTGCGTGCCGAGCGCGCCCTGGAACGCGAGCGGGACGAGCGTCATCACGACCAGACACAGCGCACCCGACCAGAAGATCGCCTTGGCCGTATCGCGCCGCGGATCGCGGAATTCACGCGTGTAGCAGACGGCCGTCTCGAAACCGTACGACGCCCAGCCGGCCATGAACATCGCGCCGAGCGCCATCGTCACGCCCTGCCCGTTCCACGAGCCGAACGTCGCGGCCGTGAGGTTGCCCTGCGCGTCGTGACCGAGCGGCAGCAGCGGCAGCAGGTTCGACATCGGCACGTCGCCGGTGACGAACGGCACGATGCCGACGATCAAGAGCGGCGTGAGCGACGCAATGCCGAGAATGCGCTGCGTACGTGCAGCCTTCGACGCACCGCTGTGCTGAAGCTTGAACGTGATGAGAAGCAGAATCGTCGCGATGATGAACGTCGCGTTGATTCGCAGGGAGAGACCGGGCTTGATGAACCCGAGATCCGCCACCTTGAGCTGCCAGTGCAGCACCGCCGCATTGGCGGGAAAGAGACTCGTGAGCGCATAGCTCGCCGCGAGGCCGCAGCCGAGCGCAAGCATCGGCGACCACGCGAGCCAGTTGCACCACACGGAAACCGGGGCAATCAGCTTGCTGTAACGGACCCAGCCAATCGCGCCGTACACCGACGCGCCGCCCGATTTATGGGGAAATAGCCCCGATATTTCCGCATAAGTCGCGCTTTGAATCAGCCCCATCGTGATCGCGGCGATCCAGATCGCCCACGCGGGCTGGCCGATCGTCGCGCATACGCCGCCGATCGTGAACAGCACGCCTGCCGGCACGCCGCTCGTCACCCAAAAAGCGTCTTTCCAGGTCAGGCCACGATGCAGCGTGTGGCCCGTCGAATCATGTGAGATCGTTGCCTCGACATCACTGGTGCGATTCGCACGCAGTCCTGCTTGACTCATCCAATTCCTCCTCTCGATCAGAGTTGGCGCTTCAGCGCTTACTCTGGTCCGATGCAAAGCAGATGATTCCGCACAAGGGCCGTAGTGTAACAATTTACGGGCATTTTTGCAGAATCAGCAAAATAAAACCGGGATATGGCCGCATTGCATCCTGATTATTTCGGATTCCTGCGTGCCATTCCCGGCGTGTTTTTATGATGACTCGTACGACGTATGTCGCAATGCTTACTGCGCGCCTTCCGTCCACGCATTCACGCGGTCGGCATGCGCTGCAATCCACGCATCCGCAGCGGCTTCCGGCTTCGAGCCGTTCTGGATCGCCAGCATCACGCTGTCGATTTCACCGGGCTTCCACTGGAATTTCTTCAGGAACGCGACGACCGGCTTCGCCTTGGTTTCGAGCCCCGGATTCACGACGCTGTCGACATGCTCGGCGCCGCCGAACACCTTCTTCGGATCCTCGAGGAAGCGCAGCTTCCACTTCGCGAACATCCAGTGCGGCGCCCAGCCGGTCACGATCACCGGCTTGTTCGCGCCGACCGAACGCGACAACTCGGCCGTCATCGCGCTGCCCGAGCTCGGCATCAGCGTGTAGCTCAGCCCGTAGTTCTTGATCGCTTCGTCGGTCTTGCGCATCACGCCCGCACCGGCATCGATGCCGACGATGCGGCCGCCGAAGCTGGCCTTCTCCGCATTCAGGTCGTCGATGCTCTTCGCCTTCACGTAATCCGGGACGATCAGGCCGATCTTCGCGTCGGGGAAGTTCGCGCCGACGTCGACGACCTTGCTCTTGTATTCGCTCCAGTACGAACCGTGCGTGACCGGCAGCCACGCGGACAGCGTCGCATCGAGGTCGCCGCGCGCGACGCCCTGCCACATGATCCCGGCAGCGACCGGCACGAGCTTCACCTCGTAGCCGAGCTTCTTCTCGATCACGCGGGCCGCGACGTTCGACGTCGCGACGCTGTCGTCCCAGCCTTCGACGTAGCCGATTTTCAGCGTCGGCTTCGTATCGGCGAGCGCCGATGCGCTCAATGCCACCATCGCCGACAGGGTGCCGGTCCAAAACAGTTTTCCGAACAATTTCATGGTCGATCTCCTTGGTCTGCGCACCGTGCGCGTTGTCTCTCTAGGTTCTTCAACCACAAATCCGCGGTATCGTTGTTTTCCGACAGATGCTTGTCCGGACGCGACGCGCCCGGACAGCCGATGACGCGTTTCGACTACTTGTCGATCACGAGATCCGACAGCGGCTTGCTGCAGCACAGCAGCACCATTCCCTGATCGATTTCGCGCTGGCGGATACCGCCGTTGTGTTTCATCTCGACCTGCCCCGACACGAGCTTCACCTTGCAGGTGCCGCACATGCCCTGCGTGCACGATGCGGGCAGCCGCACGCCCGACTGGCGCGCCGCGTCGAGCACGTGCTGCTCCGAGCCGCACGAAATCTCGCGGTTGCTCTTCGCGAAGCTGACCGTGTACTGCTTCGTCGCGGCGTCGCCGCCTTCCGCCGGCGGCACGAGTTCGGCGAGCACTTCATCGCTCGCGGTCTGCGCGAGCGTTTCGAACGAGAAGCTTTCCTCGTGATACTGCTTGCGATCGAAACCGGCTTCGTCGAGCAGGTCGCGCACGGCCTTCATGTACGGCGCGGGGCCGCACGTGAAGATCTCGCGTTCCATGAAATCCGGCGCAATCAGCTTCAGCAGCGGCAGCGTCAGGAAGCCCGTGACGCCCGGCCAGTTGGTGCGTGCGCCGACGCGCTCGACGACGAACGACGTGCGGAAATTCGTGTGGTTCGACGCGATCAGGTCGAGCTCGCGCGCGAAGATGATGTCGTCCGGCGTGCGTGCGCTGTGCACGAACAGGATGTCGCGATCTTCCGCGAGATCATGATGCGCGCGGCTCATCGACATCAGTGGCGTGATGCCCGAGCCGGCCGACAGGAACAGGTACTTGCGTGCCGGATGCCGCGCGCACGTGAATTCGCCGGCCGGGCCGAGCACGCGCACCGATGCGCCCGGCTGCAGGTTGTCGTGCAGCCAGTTCGACACCTTGCCGCCCGGCACGCGCTTCACCGTGATCGAGATCGTGTGCGGCCGCGCCGGCGACGACGAAATCGTGTAGCAGCGGTTGATCGTCTCGCCGTCGATGTCGAGCTCGAGCGTGATGAACTGCCCGGGCTCGAACGAGAACGTGCGGCCCTGCGGCGAACGGAAGAAGAAGCTCTTCACGTCATGGGTTTCCTGCCGCACGTGGCAGCACACCAGCGTTTCCTCGACGTCGCTCGTCCAGCGCTCGGGCAGCGCGTTCCAGAAGGCCGGGTGCGTCACCCGGCTGTCCGCCGGCTCGAAATTGGCCGCATCTCGCATCATGTCTTGCTCCGCTTATACGCTGCTGGGTGCTACGCGCCGGTTTTTTCGGCGAGCCGGCCGATGTACCAGGCCGAGAATTTTTCGACGAGCCCTTCCGTGTACGGCGAATACGGGCCCGGCTCGTACGCGCTGCTGGTCGCGCCGCGCTGCGAGAATTCGACGAGCGCGCGATCCTGGTCGTTGGTCGCGTTCCACACGGCCGTCAGGTTCTTCACGTCGTAGTCGATGCCTTCCTTCGCGTCCTTGTGCACGAGCCACTTCGTACGCACGAGCGTCTTGCCGGCCGACAGCGGGATCACCGAGAACGTCACGATGTGATCGCTCATGAAGTGGTGCCACGAGTTCGGCTGGGTCCAGAACGACAGCCCGCCGAGGTCGGCCTTGTCGAAGCCGCCGAGCAGCTTCTTCGACGCGATCTTCGCATCGAGCGTCTGCGATTCGCCGTGACGGTCGAGCGGCAGGCGCTGCGTGCGGAAACCCGTCACATCGAGCAGCTTTTCGATTTCGGCGGACGGCAGGCCCATCTCGGCCCACTCCTTGCCGCGCCGCACGCACGTTTCAGCGAATGCGTCCATGCCTTCGGCGTTCGCGTCGGAGCGCTGGTAGCCGAAGCCGTATTCGTACAGCGAGATCGTCAGCTCCGGATGGTTCGCGACGCAGTGATAGCACTCGCGGTTGTTCTCCATCGTGAGCTTCCAGTTGCCTTCCTCGATGATGTCGATCTGCGCGGCGATCTTCGTGCTCGGCAGATCGTGCGGCAGCAGGTACGGCTCCATCTCCGCGCGCATCTGCGCGAAATCGACCGGCGGCTCGTCGGCGAGGCAGATGAAGATCAGGCCCGCGAGGTTCTCGACGTGCACCGACTTCAGGCTGTGCTTGCAACGGTCGAACTTCTCGCCCATGTGCTCGGCGAACATCAGTTGGCCCGTCAGGTTGTACGTCCAGCTGTGGTACGGGCACACGATGTTGCCGACCGAGCCCTTGTCTTCGTTGCACAGGCGCGCGCCGCGGTGACGGCACACGTTGTGGAACGCGCGGATCGCCATGTCGTCGTCGCGCACGATCAGGATCGAATCGCTGCCCAGCTCCACGGTCACGTAATCGCCCGGCTCGGGAATGTCCGGTTCGATCGCCACCTGGATCCAGTGCTGGCGGAAAATCGCCTCCATGTCGAGCGCGAAGATGTCCTCGCTCGTGTAGAACGGCGCTTCGAGGCTGTGGCCTTCCTTGCGGCGTTCGATCAGTGCACGAATGTCTGCCGATACTTTCATCGTTTGCTCCGGATTCCTTGCATCCCTGGGTTGCTTGCCGACAGGCATCAAAATCAGTAGTCGATGAGCTGATGCTCGCGCAAATACGCGAGGATCACTTGTGCTTTTTCGACCGAACTCCCTTCATTTACGACGTTGCCGCCACGGCTTTCGGTCGTCGTCGCGGACAGCATCCGAGCATGCCCGGAGCGCTTCTCGGCGGCGACCAGTTTTACGGGTTTACGCTCGATCGGGCCGACCGTCCACGCGGCCGCATCGGCGTCCGCGCCGCTCGCCGCGAGCGCCGGACGGATCGCGCCCGCGCGCAGCCGCGCATACGCATAGCGCGGCTCGACACCGGCGAGCGGGTGGACGGCGACGACGGCCGGCAGCGCCGCGTCGACCCGCCGTCGCAGCCCTTTCGGCAAAAATTGCCGGACCGCCGCGCGGCCGCCTTCGACCGTCACGTCGACGGCCGAGCCGACGAGCGGATAGCCGAGCGCCGCGGCGACGCGGTACGGCAGCATCCCGGTGTCGTACGCGCCCTCGGCGCGCGTGCCGGTCAGCACGAGGTCGTAGCCTTCGACACGCGCGGCGAGCGCGTGCACGGCATCGTCGCCGTCGCGGCAGGCCAGCACCTCGACCTCCCGCGCGCCGAGCGCGAGATACTCGGCCAGCGCCGCGTTCGCGGGGTCGCCCGCGTGGATCACGTCGAGCGTCGCGCGATGCTTCTCGGCGAGTTGGCGGCCGGTTTCGAGCGCGGCGGCATCGTTGCGGCTGTAGCGCGCGATGCCGCTGACCGGATGCCGGCCGACGGACACGAGCACCGCGATGCGTTGCAATGAGCGGGGGGCGTTCATGCGGCGACTCCTTCGGGTTCACGGGTGCCGACCGCGGCCGGCGATTCGCCGCGCGCGGCCCGCGCGGCCTGGACCTGTTCGATCAGCGCGGCGATCGTCGCCTGCGCGTCGCCGACCACCGTCAGATTCGCGCGCTTCGCGATCGGCGCGCTGCCGTCGAGGTTCACCGCGATCACGTGGCGGCAGTCCTTGATCCCCTGCAAATGCTGCACCGCGCCCGAGATGCCGAACGCGATGTACACGCTCGCCTCGACCGTCTTGCCGGTCGCGCCGACCTGCTTGTCGCGCGTGAAGTGGCCGTTGTCGACCGCGACGCGGCTCGCGCCGATCGCCGCGCCGAATACGCCGGCCAGCCGCTCGAACGCGCCGATGTCGGACACGCCGTTGCCGGCCGACACGATGAAATCGGCTTCCTCGAGCGCGACCTGGGCCGCGTCGATTTCGTCGAGACCGAGATCGCGGTACGGCTGCGCGGCGTCATGCGCCGGGCGGATGAAATCGGACGCCACGCGCTCGCCCGCGCCGACGAACGGCAGCTTCGCGTCCACCGCGTTCTGCGCGAGCAGGATCACGTCGGGCAGCGCGCGGGTCGCGAACGCCCGCCCGGCCTGCGCATACGTCCCCACGTGCTTCGCGTCGATTTCGACGACGTGCGTCGCGACGCTCGCGCCGGCGGCCGCCGCGTAACGCCGGCCGAGATCGCCGTCGCCCGTCGCGTTGTCGGGCACGAACACGTGTTTCGGGGCGAGCGCGGCAACACACGCCTGCAATGCTTGCAGCTCGCTTTCGGGATCGAACGCACGGCGATCGAAGCCGGTCAGCTCCAGCAGCTTGTCGACGCCGAGTTCGGCCACGTCGTCCTTCAATTCGCCGAACGCGAGCAGCGCGACTTCCGTCTGCGCATCGGCAAGCACCGCGGCGGCGGCGATCGCCTGACGCGAATGGTCGTCGAGCGCGCCGCGTTCGCTGTGAGCGACCACCAGCATCACGTGCTTCGGGTCCTGCAGCGCACGGCGCGGCTTCGCGGTCGCAGCGCCATGGCCGTGGGCGGACCACTGCGCGGCGTTCGCATCGGCGCTGCCTTCCTCGCCGAGCGTGATGCGCTTCAGGCCGGCGGCCGTGATGATGAACGGCCGGCGCGGATCGATTCGTTTGATCGTATTCATCGATTCACTCCAGCGAGGCAGCGACGAGTTCGGCGACGTCGAGCACGTCGGGGCGCGGGCCCACGACACCTTCGAGCATGGCCGTGCAGTTCGGGCACGCAACCGCGACCACGTCCGCACCGATCGTGCGCGCGTCGGCAATGCGGATGTCCGGGATGCGCTGCTTGCCGGGGATGTCGGTCAGCGGCGCACCGCCGCCACCGCCGCAGCAGCGGCCGCGCATGCCGTTGCGCTCCATCTCGACGACCTGGATGCCGATCGTCTTCAACAGCTTGCGCGGTGCTTCGATCTCGCCGTTGTAGCGGCCGAGGTAGCACGGATCGTGATAGGTCGTGCGCTTCTCCTGCAGCGCCTCGACCGCCTTCGGCGCGATCTTGCCGCTGTCGGCCAGTTCGGCCAGATAGGTCGTGTGATGCTTGACCGTCACGCGCAGCCCCAGCGCGCGGTATTCGTTGCGCAGGCTGTGCATCACGTGCGGGTCGGCCGTCACGATCTGCTTGTACGACAGCGTGCCGAGCGTGCCGATCAGGCGCTTCGCCATCTGCTGGAACGTCGCTTCGTCGCCGAGCCGACGGGCAACGTCGCCTGTGTCGGTTTCCGTCGGGCCGAGCACCGCGTAGTCGACGCCCGCCTTGTTCAGCACCTTCACGAACGCGCGCAGCGTGCGCTGGTAGCGCATGTCGAACGCGCCTTCGCCCGCGACGAACAGCACGTCGACCGGCTTGGCCGGATGCGCGACCGGCGCGCTGAGGTCGACCGACCAGTCGTAGCGCGCGGCCGTGTCGTAGCCGCCCATCGTGCCGGTCTCGCGCAGGTTCGCGAGCACTTCCTGGCCCTTGCCCGGCACCGTGCCGTGCACGAGCGTGCGGTTGCGGCGCATGTCGACGATCGCGTCGACGTGTTCGATCAGCATCGGGCATTCCTGCACGCACGCGCGGCAGGTCGTGCACGACCACAGCGTCTGTTCCTCGATCAGGCCCGACACGATCGGGCCGTTCGGCTCGCCGCGATGCTGGCCGACCGGGATGCCCGGCGACGGGCTGCCCGCGTACGCCGCATCGGTGCCGCCGGCCATCCCGACGACGAGATCCTGGATCAGCTTCTTCGGGTTCAGCGGCTGGCCCGACGCGAACGCGGGGCACGCGGCTTCGCACTTGCCGCACTGCACGCACGCGTCGAAGCTCAGCAACTGGTTCCAGCGGAATTCGACCGGCTTCGCGACGCCGTACTCCTGATGCTCGATGTCCGGCAGCTTCAGCGCGGTCGGCGGCGTGGCCGTGCCGTTGCCGGTGAACGATTCGCGCGTGGCCGCGAAACGCTCCTGGCGCGGGTGGAACGCGAGGTGCAGCAGGCCGGCGATCGCATGCTTCATCGGGCCGCCCTTCGCGGCGCCGACCGTCATCGTGAACGCACCGACGCCGATCAGCAGCGCGCAGAGCACCGCGAACGCACCCGACATCGCGCCGGTGGGCACCAGCATGAACAGCACGAGGCCGAGCGCGAACGAACCGAGCAGCCAGGGCAGCGTATTCCACGGGCCGCGCGACAGGCGCGCCGGCACGTCCTTCGCCGCGCGTCGGCGCCACACGAACACCGCGCCGACCAGCATCGCGAGCGCCGCGAGGAAGATCAGCTTGTCGAGCCACGGCGAGTAGATCGCAAGGCCGTAGTTGACGAACACCAGCGCGAGCGCGCCGATCGCGCCGCCGGCGGTCGCGACGTGGGTTTTCGCGATGTACGGATCGCGGGCGACCACGTGGTGCAGGTCGACGAAATAACGCTTCGGAATCGCGAACAGGTTCGCGACGCCGAACGAGCCGGGCGCCGTCGCGCGGCCCAGACGCCAGTAGGACGAGCGCTTCGCGACCGCGAACGCGAGCCCCGCCACCGACAGCCACAGCAGGGCGGTAATGAGGAAGGACGGGTTCATCTTTTAGAAATCCTTCACGAGACGCAGCGAGTCGTAGATCGCGCCGTGGACGTTGTGCATCGAGATGCAGTCGCCGACACGGAACAGCAGGAAACGGCCGTTGCCGAGTTCTTCCGACAGGCACGGCTGCGGCTCGGCCGCGAACAGCGTGTGCGGATCGATCTGGCCGCGGTTCACCGATTCCGGCTTGAGCTTCCAGTACAGCTCGTCGTTCGGCGACGAGCCGTTCTCGATCACCACCTGGTCGACCGCGCGCTCTTCCAGTTCTTCCGTGTACTCGTTGCGCAGCACGGCGATCATCTTGCCGTTCTCTTCATAGACGCGATCGAGCATCGTGTTCGGCGTCGGGATCACGCCGAATGCGTACAGGCGCCGATAGAAAATCGGGAACGTGGTGCCGCCGCAGTCGTCGGCGACCTTCACGTCCGGCGTGACGACCTCGACCTTCGAGCCGCGGCTCGCCATGAAATCGGCCACGCCGGCGCCCGCATGCGTGCTCACGCCGTCGAACAGCAGCACGTTCTGCTTTGGCTCGATCTTGCCGGTCAGGATGTCCCACGAGCTGACGGCGAGGCCTTCGGCCACACCCCACGCCGGCACCTGCCACGTGAAGCTCGAACCGCCGGTGGCGAGCACGACGATGTCCGGCTTCTCGGCCATGATCATCTTCTCGTCGGCGGCCACGCCGAGACGCCGGTCGACGCCCAGGCGCTTCGTTTCCATGTCGAACCAGCGGATGATCCCCGACATCTGCTCGCGCTGCGGCGCCTTCGCGGCAATCATCACCTGGCCGCCGACTTCCGCGTTCTTCTCGAACAGCACGACGTCGTGGCCGCGCAGCTTCGCGACACGCGCCGCCTCGAGGCCAGCGGGGCCGGCGCCGACCACCACGACCTTGCGCTTCGGGCCGCGCGACTTCTCGATGATGTGCGGCATCGTCGCTTCGCGCGACGTCGCCGCGTTCTGGATGCACAGCACGTCGAGGCCGTTGTACTGGCGGTCGATGCAGTAGTTCGCGCCGACGCACTGCTTGATTTCGTCCTCGCGGCCGTCGCGGATCTTGATCACCATGTGCGGATCGGCGATCTGCGCGCGCGTCATGCCGACCAGGTCGATCATGCCGTTCGCGAGCAGGCGCTCGGCCTGGCCCGCATCGCGGATGCTCTGCGCATGCATCACCGGAATCTTCACGACCGACTTGATGCCGGCTGCGAGGTGCACGAACGGCTCCGGCGGCAACGCCATCGGCGGCATGCAGTTCGCGATCGTGTTGTGCGTATCGCCCCCCGAGCCGACCACGCTCAGGTAGTCGATCAGGCCCGTCTCCGACATCGCCTGCGCGATTTCCTTCAACGCTTCGTGATCGAGGCCGTCCTCGTGGAATTCGTCGCCGCACATGCGCAGGCCGACGCAGAAATCCTTGCCGACCGCCTCGCGCACGGCCGTCAGCACTTCGATGCCGAAGCGCAGGCGGTTTTCGAGGCTGCCGCCCCATTCGTCGGTGCGGTGGTTCGAACGCTTGCTCCAGAACTGGTCGATCAGGTGCTGGTGCGCGGCGGAGATTTCGATGCCGTCCATGCCGGCCGCCTTCACGCGCTTCGCGGCCGCCGCGAAATCGCCGATGATGCGGCGGATTTCCTCGATCTCGATGATCTTCGCGTTGCCGCGGTGCACGGGTTCGCGCACGCCCGACGGCGACATCAGGTGCGGCCAGTGCTCGCCGTGGAACGACGAGCGGCGGCCCATGTGCGTCGCCTGGATCATGATCTTCGCGCCGTGCTTGTGCATCGTGTCGGCCAGGCGCGTGAGCGGATCGATGATCTTGTCGGTCGACAGGTTCACCGATTTCCACCAGCCTTGCGGGCTGTCGATCGATACCGGGCTCGACCCGCCGCAGATGGCCAGGCCGACGCCCCCCTTCGCCTTTTCTTCGTAGTAGCGGATATAGCGGTCGCCCGGCAGGCCGCCCGGCTCGGCATACACCTCCGCGTGCGCGGTGCTGACGATCCGGTTGCGCAGCGTCAGCTGGTTCAGCTGCATGGGTTTGAACAGGTGGGGATAACGCATCGCTGGCGACCTCTGGCGTTCGAATGTCTCGTGTTGCGGGTGTTGTTCTGCTTCAGTGAATCAATGCGTCAGTGCATCAGTGCGCGATCGGCGACACTTCGAAGATGCAGTGATCGTGATGCTCGGCCGCACATTGCACTTCCTTCGAGTATGCGCGCGGCGCGCCCTTGCCTTCCGGCGTCGTGTCGTTGACCCAGTCCATCGCGCCCGCGAACCAGCCCGCGAACATGTAGCAGAGCTTGCCTTCCTTGCCCGGCTGCTGGAGCACGAACGACGAGTGGCGCAGTTCGATCTTCGCGCGGGCGCTCGCCGGGTCGGCCTCGATGATCGAGAACAGGCCCCAGCCGCGTTGCGACAGGCGCTTCAGGTAGTGCTCGAACACGGCCATGCCGGTCAGGCCGTGCAGCTTGGCTTCCTTGTCGCACCAGTGGTAGGCGGATTTGTAGCCGGCCTTGTAGAGGATCTCGGCATACGCATCGACGCCGAGCGCTTCCTCGACGGCGACGTGGTTGTTCGTGAAGAAATGGCGCGGCACGTACAGCATCGGCAGCGCGTCGGTGGTCCAGACGCCGGTATCGGGATCGACGTTGATCGGCAGTTGCGGTTGCATCGTGGTGACTCCGTGAGGAAAGTGGCCGCGCGGCTCAGTGCGCAGGCGCGACATCGTCCGCGTGCCCGCGCGGCTTGCGCTGGCACGTCCCGATTTTTTTATGTTGAAACGACGAGTGCGGTTCGGCTCGGCGGGCGCTTACGCGCCCCACACGTCCTTGAACACGCGCACCCAGTTCTCGCCCATGATCTTGCGGATCCGCGACTCCTTCCAGCCGTGGCGTTCCATCGCGGCGGTCAGGTTCGGGAATTCGCCGATCGTGCGGATGCCGTCCGGGTTGATCACCTTGCCGAAGTTCGTCAGTTGGCGATAGCGGCCCTTGTCGTGCGTCAGCATGTCGAAGAATTCCTTCGCGAAATCCTGCGTGAAGTCCGTGCCGATGCCGACCGCGTCTTCGCCGATCAGGTTCACGACGTAGTCGATCGCCTCGATGTAGTCGTCGATGTTCGCCTCGATGCCGCGCTTCAGGAACGGCGCGAACATCGTCACGCCGACGAAGCCGCCCGCATCGGCGATTTCCTTCAACTGCGCGTCGCTCTTGTTGCGCGGATGTTCCTTCAGGCCCGACGGCAGGCAGTGCGAATAGCACACCGGCTTCTTCGAGAACGCGATCGCTTCCGACGACGTGTTGCCGCCCACGTGCGACAGGTCGACCATGATGCCGACGCGGTTCATCTCGGTGATCACTTCGCGGCCGAAGTCCGACAGGCCGCCGTCGCGTTCGTAGCAGCCGGTGCCGACCAGGTTCTGCGTGTTGTAGCAAAGCTGCACGACGCGCACGCCCATGTCGGCGAACGCCTCGATGTAGCCGAGGTTGTCCTCGAACGCATGCGCGTTCTGGAAGCCGAGGATGATTCCGGTCTTGCCTTCCTGCTTCGCGCGGAAGATGTCGTCCGTCGTGCGCACGAGCGTCAGCAGCTCGCCGTTGTCGCGGATCTTCTTCTTCATCACGCCGATGTTGTCGACGGTCTTCGTGAAGTTCTCCCACACCGACACCGTGCAGTTCGCGGCCGTGATGCCGCCCTTGCGCATGTCCTCGAACACCGGCTTCTCGAACTTCGAGATGTTCAGTCCGTCGATGATGATGCTGTCCTGATGCAGCGTGCTCATATCTGCTCTCGCTCGTGTGACTGTTCTTGTGGGGTGGGTCGATCAGTAGATCGGGAAGCGCTCGCAGAGCGCGAAGATCTCGCGGCGCACGCGCTGTTCGGTTGCCGGGTCGCCTTCCGGGTTCGCACGCAGCGCGTCGAACACTTCGAGGATCAGGCGGCCGATCTCGCGGAACTCCGCGACGCCGAAGCCGCGCGTCGTGCCGGCCGGCGTGCCGAGGCGAATGCCCGACGTGACCGTCGGCTTCTCGGTGTCGAACGGAATGCCGTTCTTGTTGCAGGTGATGCCCGCGCGTTCCAGCGCCTGCTCGACCGGCGCGCCCTTCAGGCCCTTCGGGCGCAGGTCGACCAGCAGCAGGTGGTTGTCGGTGCCGCCCGTGACGAGATCGACGCCGCCGGCCTTCAGCACTTCGCCGAGCGCCTGCGCGTTCGCGAGCACGCTGTCGATGTAGGTCTTGAAGTCCGCATGCAGTACTTCGCCGAACGCGACGGCCTTGCCGGCGATCACGTGCATCAGCGGGCCGCCCTGCAGGCCGGGGAACACGGCCGAGTTGATCTTCTTTGCAATGTCCTCGTCGTTGGTCAGCACGAAGCCGCCGCGCGGGCCGCGCAGCGTCTTGTGCGTGGTCGACGTGACGACGTGCGCGTGCTCGACCGGGTTCGCGTGGCGACCCGCGGCGATCACGCCGGCGATGTGCGCCATGTCGACCATCAGCTTCGCGCCGACACTGTCGGCGATCGCGCGAAAGCGTGCGAAGTCGAGCGCGCGCGGGTACGCCGAGAAGCCGGCGATGATGAGATTCGGCTTGTGCTCGTGGGCAAGCGCCTCGACCTGGTCGTAGTCGATGCGCAGCGTGTCGCGGTTCACGCCGTACTGGACCGCGTTGAACCACTTGCCCGACAGCGCCGGCTTCGCGCCGTGCGTCAGGTGGCCGCCCGCGTCGAGCGACATGCCGAGCACCGTGTCGCCCGGCTTGGCGAGCGCGAGCATCACCGAGCCGTTCGCCTGCGCGCCCGAGTGCGGCTGCACGTTCGCATAGCCGGCGTTGAAGATCTGCTTCACGCGTTCGATCGCGAGCGCCTCGACTTCATCGGCGAATTCGCAGCCGCCGTAGTAGCGCTTGCCGGGATAGCCTTCCGCGTATTTGTTGGTCAGTACCGAGCCCTGCGCCTCGAGCACGGCGCGCGACACGATGTTTTCCGACGCGATCAGCTCGACTTGCGACTGCTGACGCTCGAGTTCCTTCAGGATGGCGCTGCGCACCGGCGCGTCGCGCTCGGCAAGGGGCTGCGAGAAGAAAGGCTGAGTGTTCGACATAGTGCGTCCGTGACGAAGAATAAAGGGCTGCAACCGAAGCTCAAGGCCCGCCATCACTGGGTTTCCCGCTCGTCCAGTGCAAGGCTGCCGACGGCTCTATTCTTGTCGTTCGGATTTTCGGCGGATTGATGAATTTAGACGCGTTCTTTGCCTTTTCCGCCATGCGCGTCCGTTTTGTACAAGTGACCGGTCGTGCTTTTCGGGACGAGCGCCCGAAACGGTATCGATGGTTCACCTATGGACACGCACACCGGCAGTGCGTTTGCCGCACGTTCGCGTGCGGCTTCTCCCGGATACGGTGCAGTGCAGCAACGGGCCGATGCCCAGACAACGCTTGGAGCTAGGGTTTAGCCGTATGGCACGCTTGTTGCACTCGCTCACACAATACCGCAGCCCGATTCGTGCCCCGGGCCAAAAGCTATTAGAGATTCAAGGAACGCTCCCCATGTCGCCCGACCGCACAGCGTCGCTGTCCCACTTCGCGTTCATGCCGTTACCGAACTTCACGATGATCGCGTTCACCAATGCGATCGAGGTGCTTCGGATGGCGAACTACCTGAGCGGCCAGCCGCTCTACCGCTGGTCGGTGATCAGCCCGGACGGCGGTCCGGTCACGGCGAGCAACGGCCTCACGGTCGACACGGGGCCGGCGGAATGCGTGGGGCAACCCGACATCGTATTCGTGTGCGGCGGCGTCGACGTGCAGCGCGCGACGACGTCCGCCCACCTGTCGACGCTGCGTCGCTTCGCACGCATGGGGCTCCCGCTCGGCAGCCTGTGCACGGGCACCTATGCACTCGCGAAGTCGGGGCTGCTCGCGGGCTACGCGTGCGCGATCCACTGGGAGAACATGTCGGCGCTGAAGGAAGAGTTTCCGGACACGCGCTTCCTGAAAGAACTGTTCGTGATCGACCGCGACCGCATCACGTGCACGGGCGGCGTCGCGCCGCTCGACATGATGCTGAACCTGATCGCCGCGCGCGTCGGCACCGCGCGCGTCACGCAGATCGCCGAGCAGTTCATCGTCGAACATGTGCGCGACACGAGCGCGCAGCAACGCATGCCGCTCGTCGCCCGCCTCGGCTCGGCGAACAAGTCGCTGTTCGAAGTGATCTCGCTGATGGAGAACAACATCGAGGAGCCGCTGTCGCGCGAGGAGCTCGCGCGGCTCGCGAACATGTCGCAGCGGCAGTTGCAGCGTCTTTTCCGCGAGCATCTCGGGATGACGCCGACGCATTACTACCTGACGCTGCGGCTGCGCCGTGCGCGCGAGCTGCTGCTGCAGACCGACATGTCGATCATGCACATCACGATGGCGTGCGGCTTCCAGTCGGCATGCCACTTCAGCAAGAGCTATCGCGACGCGTTCGGCGTCGCGCCGACGCGCGAGCGACGCAAGCAGGTGGCGCCGCTCGCGCAGGGGCAGTCGGCAAGCTCGCCGCGGCTGGCGTCGCACGCGGGCCCGCTTCACGCTCCTGCGTGAACGAGCCCGCGCAATACGAACGCATGCTGCGTCTGCCCGGCCGATCTACCGGCGATACCAGCTGCCATCGTAGCTGCCGAGATATTGCCAGTCCGCGTTGCTCGTCCAGTCGACCGGGAAGTAGCCGAAACGGGCATTCAGGAGCTTGAAGTAATCGCGGGTACTGCGATACGGATTGTCGTAGCCGTATATGTCGCCGATCACGCCGGCTCGCGAGTCGCTCCATGTGCGCATTGCCGCCTTGCGCTGCTTCGCGAGCACCGTCAGATCGAACGCACGCGACGGCGAATACGATTCTCCGTAATAGCTGCCGAGGTAGCGCCACGCTGCGTTGCTCGTCGCATCGATCGGGAAATGGCCGTATTCCGGAGCAATCAACCGAAAGTAGTCGCGCGTGACCCGGTACGGATTCGAATACACGTACAGGTCGCCTGCCGTGCCGCGCCGATTGCCGCTCCACTGCCGTAGAACGCCATTGCCGAATGCACCGATCATCATCGCGTCATACAGCGGACTGCCGTCGCCGATGATCTGGATCGAGCCGCCCAGCGTCGTCGCGGCACGGCCGTCGGTGACGGTCACGCGAATCGGCGCGAGCGCGCCGGGCAGCGCATCGACGGGCGCGGTCAGCATGACGCGCGGGCCCGCCGCCGCCGATGCGCGAAAGCCGGACGGAATATCCCACTTATATTGAAGCGGACGGCCGTTCGCGTTGGAGACTTCCGCATCGACGGTAAAACCGCGGCCGCCGATCACGGCCCGCGGCATCACGATGCGTCCCGCCGGCGCCTGTTCGGCAAGCGTGTAGGTGTGCGACACGGCATCGTCCCGGTTGTCCCAGACGGGCTTGTCGAGGAAAGCGAGCTGCAACGCCGCGACGTCCGCGCGTGTCTTCGCATCGACGCGCAAACGCCATTTGTCGAAGAACGGCAACAGGTCGCGTCCCGCCACGCGGCTCGCTTCAACGACGAACGTCCGACGCTTCTGCTGGTCGCTCACCGGCAATTCAGCCGCGGCGAACAACCGGTAACGCTGCGCCAGCCGCGCGTGAAAATCCTGCCCGAACGCAAGATCGAGTTGCCACAGCATCGCCGCGCGCACGAGCGGATCGCGCAGCGCATCGTAATCGCCCTGCGAACCGTCCAGATGCGCACGCACCTTGTCCCACACGCGTTCGACCACGAACTTCGACGGCTGGCCGAGCGCGCGCTGCACATACAGCGGCGTCAGCAGGCTCGCCGCGTCCTGCTGTCCGCTCCACGACATTGCCGGCATCCGATAATGGACGCCCAGTTGCAACCATGGTGTCCAGCCATCGCGCACCAGCTCGTCGACGTTCAACATGGCCCGTGCATCGCTCGTACGCACGCCGAGCCAGTAATCCATCGCCGACGCGTTGCCTGTCGCCGCGTCCGGCAGCGTGACGAAGTGATGACGAAACGGCGTAGCGCTTCCCGGGTACACGTTGCCGCGCACCAGACCGTATTGCTGCTCCGCGAGCGAAACGATCTGATCCCAGCGGTTGAGCAAGCGCTCCGGATCGGCGACATGATCCCGCACCAGCGCGAACGGCATCGTCACGATCATGCTCCTTCCCACGAGTTCCGCGTAGGCTTCGCCCGACGCGCGGTTCAGTATCGCCGGCCAGTCGATCACCCGATCCCGCCCGAGCACGAATCGGGCGATCGGACGCCCGCCGCCAACCAGCCGGACCGCGACGTGGCCCGCGCCGGGCCAACTGCGCGCGACGAAGTAAATCACGCCGCCGCGCTCGACGGTAACGGTATTCAGCCCGGTACGAAGCACGTACCGCTGTCTCGTGACGGCCGGGTCATCGTGGCTCGCGACCGACTCGATCCATACTTCCGGCGGCCGTTCGGGTGGCGGCCCGCAATACGTGACCTGAATCGTCAACGCGGCATCCCGCGGTGCCAAGAAACCCGTTGACTGCACCGGGCTCGTCAGAAACGCGCGCCGTTGTCCGCGCTGCAGTTCGGCGGGATCGCCGTACTGGCGGAGCGCGGGCTCGCATCCGCCCGGGAGCGGCCCGCGCGGCGCGGCGGCCGGAATGGACGAAACGAAAAACGACGTTGCCGCGACGATGGTCACGCACACGGCGCGGCGTGCCCCACGAGATGGATGCTGGTTCATGATCGTTCGACTATCCCCGTAGTGGCCCAAATTCGCGCCGCCAATCAAGCGACGCACCGACGATATTCCACGCCACATGATGATTACCGATTCGATCCATCGGACAATATGAGACAAGTTCGAAATCGATATTTGGTTTCCGCCAAAATTAAATTCATCCACTGTTAACGGCCACAAGACTGGCGCAACCGGCGCCGAACACCCGTCCACTCATCGTTCGACCCGCCCGGAGAAAAATACGTGGCGAGCGAATGCCGTGCTGCTGTCGAATCGTTCGCCGGCTCTCTCGATTACCAGATTGACGAAAATGCGAGCCGGATCATTGCCCGACGCCCGAATTTCTGGCACACGGCCCGTCGGCCAACGACGAGCAGCCGTGCACGCGACAAATTCCGCCATGCACCATTTCATCCCGCAATGACTTTATCCGGCATTTCAACGCGACCCCGCTCATGAAATGAAAATTGGCGTGCGTCAATTTCGAGATAATTCATCTATTAAGTATATGCGACGATTAAGTTATATAGGACCACAAATAAAAAAATACTACCGTTACAAAACAAAATCCGCCATCTTCGTACCCGAAACCGACAAAACGATAAGCAGCCATTGCGTTTCCATGCACGCCGAATATGATCGGCTCGAATTCTAACTAGAGAGGAATGGCGACATGATCGACGATGTCGTTGCCGGCCATCACTACGTTCCGGACGGCAGTCCAAGCGAGGCGGACATGACCGGACAGCGCGCCGGGGTTGGTGCGTTTTTGCGCGAAGGCTTTTCGCTGACACAGGTCGAGGGGTTCTGTCTGACACTGTTGCGGCTCGACGCCGAGGACCCTGCGTCGGCCGGCCGGCCGACGGAGTATGAATTCGTGATGCTCTCGACGACGGGCGGCCCGGTACGCTCATCGTCCGGCATACCGGTATGGACGCAACGGTTGTCGACTCAGGCCAAGCACCTCACGTGCATCGTCGCGTTCGAACCCGTGGACGACGCCTGCATGCCGGGCCGGCCGCGTCCGCCCGTCACCCTGCTCGGTACGCCCGACGCCGCCGACAATACATGCGACGTCGCGCCCCCAACCGGCCCGGCTTTCCATGCGGCAGGCAACGCGCTGGCCGCCCACGACGCCGACAGCGGAAAACGCGATGCATGCATCGGCACACTGCCCACGATCATGGACCGCGGCAGCGCGGCAACGCGCGATGCGAACGTCAGCCGCCGGATCCATCGGTCCGCGAGCTGGCTGCGAGAAAACCACACTAGGCGCATCTCGATCGCGGAGGCCGCGGCGGTCGCCCGGATGAGCGAGCGGAATTTCGTGCGGCGCTTCAAGCAAGAAATTGGCGTCGTGCCGTCGGAATTCGTCCGACGCGTCCGCCTCGACGAAGCCTGCCAGATGCTCACGCATAGCGACCTTCCGGCAGACAAGATCGCCCGGCGCACCGGCTTCAGCCGCGGAAACCAGATGGCAAGGATCTTTCGCCAGTACCTCGAGATGTCACCAACCGAGTATCGGCACACGACGCGCGCGCCCGTCGATTCCGCCGTCCGGTAAGCGCCGAAACGCCGATCGGTCCGGTTCCGCGTCGATCGCGATCGATCGCTGTCCGGCCGATTCGCGAATGCCCGGCGCCGTTTGCCCGGCGCCGGCCCGCGCCGTATCGATCTCCAACGCGATTGCCGCGACCCGCCATGCTCGACGTTGCTTCACGCGGCAGACAGGGTCGCGGTTACCCGGTGATCGGAGCGCACTTCCTGCAGGAGCACAACCGATGGACCCGATCCGTTCTCGCCCTTCCGTCATGCCACGCATCGTCGATCTGTCGATGATCGTTTCCGGCGCCGTCGCGCCCGTCGCCGTCGGCATCGACGCGGAAACCGACGCGTGGGTCGACGGCATGCCAGTCGCGCTCGCGGCGGCATTCTCGCTGTCGGTCTTTCCCGCGTTCGGACTTTACACGCACGATCGGCGACGGTCCGCCGCGCGACTGCTAAGCAGTACCGTCGTCGCATGGGGCGTCGTGCAAGGCTGCTGCGTCGCGCTACTGCTCGCGCTGAATCACGAACGTACGCTGCCGTCGGCGTGGTTCGCGTGCTGGACACTGGCCACCTGTATCGGCCTGCTTACCATACGTGCGCTCGCTCTCGCCGGCTTCGACACTGGTCAGCACCGCACGCCGATCACATCGTCGACGAATCGCGGCCGCGCCATCGCGACGAACGCGGCGCGCGTCCAGCGCGCGTCGCACGTGGGCGGCATCGCAAAACTCGTATTCGACCGGATCGCCGCGACCGTCCTCGTCGTACTGCTCTCGCCCGCGCTTGCCGTCATTGCGATTGCGGTCCGGCTCGATGGCGGCCCGTGCCTGTACGCTCACGTGCGGATCGGGCTCCGCGGGCGCCCCTTCCGGTGCCTGAAATTTCGCACGATGAGGCCGGATGCGGAGCGGCACCTTAAAAGGCTGCTGGAAACCGATCCCCAGGCACGCGCCGAATGGGCGCGCGAATTCAAGCTGAAACGCGACACCCGCATCACGGCGGCCGGACGCATCCTGCGACGCACGAGTCTCGACGAGCTGCCGCAACTCATCAACGTCATACGCGGCGACATGAGCCTCGTCGGCCCGCGCCCGGTCGTCAGCGCGGAGCTGTCGCGCTACGGTTCGGACATTGCGTACTACCTCGCCGTGCGGCCCGGCATGACGGGCCTGTGGCAAATCAGCGGTCGCAACGACATCGGCTACGCATCGCGCGTCGCGCTCGACGTGCGCTACGTGCGCACGTGGTCGATGGGCGGCGATCTGCACATTCTGTTCAAGACCGTAGGTGTGGTAGTTCGCGGCACGGGTGCATATTGATGGCGTCGCCCGCAAGCAAGAACCGACTGCCGTACCGCTCGATCGCGCTGTCGGTCACGAGCGCCGTGCTGGCGGGATGTATCGCCGCGCCGGGCATGCGCATGCAGTTGCCGCCGACGATCGCGGCGAACGCCGCCACCCCGGACGCTTCGGCCACATCGCGCGATCACGTGCCGGCGAACGCGCCCACGCCTGTTCCCGTTGCCGTTCATGACATCGGCGCGGAACTGATTCGCGCCACGCGGCGCGACAGCCGGCGCGCCGCGTCGGACGCCGCGCGCCTGCTGGCCGCCTCGGACGCCGGCTACCGGATCGGCGACGGCGACGTGCTGCAAATCGTCGTATGGGATCATCCGGAACTCGCGCAGGCATTCGGCCCCCACTCGTCGGCGCCGGCACGCCCCGCCGACGCTCCCGGCGGCTTCGTCGTCGATCCCGACGGCACGCTGCAGTTTCCTTATGCCGGCACACTGCACGTGGCGGGACGAACGGTCGGCGACATTCGCGCGCTGCTCGCCGGACGGCTCGCGCAATGGTTCCGCAATCCGCAAGTCACGGTGCGCGTCGCGTCGTTCCGGTCAAAGCGCATCTATGTCGAAGGCGAAGTTCGCGAGCCCGGTTCGTATGCGCTGAACGATACGCGCATGACGCTGCACGATGCGATCGGCCGCGCCGGCGGCTTTTCAGCGCAGGCCGATCAGAGCCGCATCTTCATCGTCCGCGACGGCAATGAGGTGCGGCTCGATTTGTCCGCCGCGGCGCGCCCCGAACTCGATCCGGCTCGCATCGCGATGCAGAACGGCGATCGGCTGCGCATTGCGTCGCGCGACGATGCCGCGGTATTTGTATTGGGCGAGGTCAACAAGCCGGGGCGGGCCGTGCCGTCCCGCAACGGCCGGCTCACGCTCAGCGATGCGCTCGCTCAGGCCGGCAGCATGAACCAGTCGACCGCGGATGCCGCGCAGCTGTACGTCATCCGCGGCTCGTCGCGCGCGACGCCGGACATCTATCGACTCGACGCGACGTCGCCGGTCGCACTGGTACTCGCGAATCAGTTCGAGCTCGAACCGCAGGACATCGTCTACGTCGACGGCGGCGGCCTCGTCCGGATCAATCGCGTGCTGAGCCTGTTGATGCCAGCGATCAACGCGGGATTGACGGCAGCGATCGCAACCAAATGAAGCGCTTACCTGATTCGTATCGCACGACGCGCCGGCCGGTCGCCCAACTGGGAGCGCGACGATGACCGAAACGCGCGACGGCCGTGGCGCCCGGGAGCGGTTTTCCGATGGCACGCGATTCGTCGCGACACTCGAAATGCTGTTCGACCACAGACGGACGATCGCGGCCACGCTATGCGCGTCGCTATTGGCCGGCGCGGCCTACATCGTCGTCGCACCGTCGGTCTATCAGGCGGAAATTCTCGTCCAGATCGTCGACAGCAGCGAGGCGGGGGCCGCGCGCGGCCTGCTGGGCGAAATCTACACACTGTTCGACGTCAAATCGACCGCGGCGGCCGAAACCCAGATTCTGGCCTCCCGCCTCGTCCTGTCCCGCACGGTGGATGCGCTGAACCTGTTCATCGACGCGCGGCCGGAACGCTTCCCGCTCGTCGGCGAATGGATCGCGCGACAGACTGCCGGCCTGTCCGAGCCGGGCATGTTCGGTTACGGCGGCTACACATGGGCGCAGGAACGCATCGACGTCGCCGGGTTCGACATACCGCACGCGTATCTCGACCAGCGCTTCACCCTGACGCGGCTCGGTGCGGATCGCTATCGGGTCGCCGGCCCCGGGCTGCCCGCACCCGTCCACGGGCGGATCGGGCGATCTGAACGATTTCCGGTTCAGGGCGGCGAGATCGTGCTGCACGTCGCCTCGCTCGATGCGCGCGCCGGTGCCCGCTTCATGCTGGCGCGCCATTCGCGCACCCGCACCATCGAACGGCTGCGCGCCGATTTGAACGCCTGGGAAAAGGTCAAGCAATCGGATGTCATCTTCGTGACGCTGCGCGGCACCGATCCGGTGCTCGTCACGCGAATACTGAACGAGATCGGTCGCCAGTATGTCGCGCTGAACACCGAGCAGCGGGCGCTCGAGGCGGCCCGCTCGCTGTCGTTCCTCGAGCGGCAGGAGCCGTTCCTGAAAGCACAACTGACCGAATCCGAAGCGCGCCTTACCGCGCTGCGCAACCAGCAGGGAAGCGTCGATCTCGCCGAGGAAGCGAGGATCGCGCTGATCCACGCGGCCGACGACGCGTCGCGCCTGATCGAGCTCCGGCAACGCCGCGAAACGCTGTTGTCGCGCTACGCGCCCGGTCATGCTGACGTACTCGCCATCGATCGCCAACTCTCGGTTCTCGATCGCGATCGAAGGCGGGCCGAGGAAAAAATCCGGCGCCTGCCCGATCTTCAGCAGCAGGTGCTGCGCCGCATGCTCGACGTCAATGTCAATACCAACCTCTACACCGCACTGCTGAACAATATTCAGCAGCTCCAGCTGGTGCGCGCGGGCAAAATCGGCAACGTACGCGTCGTCGATGTCGCGGACGTACCCGAGGAGCCGATCGGTCCGAGAAAGAAGCTGATCGTCATCGCATCGGCGCTGTTTGGCCTCGTCGCGGGCTGCGCGGGCACGATCGCCGGCGCGCTGCTGCGCCGCGGCGTGACCGACCCGCGGGCGATCGAGCATCGCGTCGGTGTCCGCGTGCTGGTCAGCGTGCCGTTCAGTGCGTGCGCGCCAGCGTTCGCGGGCGCCGCCGGACATGCACCGGCATGCCGTGCGATCGAGCGCGACGACGATCCGGCGATCGACAGCCTGCGCGCGTTGCGCGTAATGCTCGAGCATCTCCGCCCTGGGCCGGGGCATCGCATCGTCGCCGTGACCGACGCCGCCGAACGCGCCGGCGCGCGCTTCGTCGTCATGCGTCTCGCACGGATCTACGCGGCGGTGGCGGCCCGTGTGCTGGTGCTCGACGGCGACATACGCAGCGGCGGCCTGAGCCGCGCGTGCGGTCATGGCCGTGCGCCCGGACTGTCGGAGATCGCCGCCGATGGCCGCATGCCGACGGATATCGTGATTCGCGACGTCGTGAACGGCATCGACTTGCTGACGGCGGGCACGACCGGCGGTCATGCGGCCGACCGGTTGACGAGCCGGCCGGTCTGGCAGCGCATCGCGGCATTCGCACGCGACTACGACGCCGTGCTGATCGCATGCGGCCCGGCGCTCACCGCACCGGATGCCGCGGCACTCGCCAGCGTCGCGGACACGACGCTGCTCGTCGCGCACGCCGGGCGCACGACGCTGAATCAACTGGAAGACGCGGTCGACCGATTGACGTCGAGCGGCGCGAACATCGGCGGCATCGTCCTGAACGGCGTCCACCCGCGCATGCCGCACAAGCGGCCCGACGTCACGCCCGCCCCGCACGTTCGCGCCGCACGCGCCCGATACCGCGAACCGAAGTCATGACATCTCGCGCCCCTTCCCGCATCGGCGCCGTGGTATCGGCCGCCACCACGGCAACCGGATCGCAGTTCCGGGAATCGGCGATTTCCATCGCGGGCTCGGTCGTCGCACAGGCCGCGTTTTTCGCGTACCTCACGTACGTCGCGCGCAATTATGGCCCGGACGTCCTCGGAGCATTCAACTTCCAGCTGGCAACCGGCACGCTCGCCGGTACGTTGCTGACGCTACGCTACGATCTTGCATGCCTGAGCCACGATCCGCGGCGCTCGTTCGAAGCGCTCGTGACCCTCGTCGCATTCGCCGCCTGCGTCGCGGGCTGCTGGTTCGCGATGTCGTACGTTGCCGGATATCCCGCATCCGCGGCGCTGATCGCGTTCGCGCTGACAGTCAACCTGCAGCTCGCGGCGAACGGATATCTCGGCAGCCTGCGCGGTTATGCGTGGATAGCCGCGGCGAAGATCGCCGTCAATGCGCTGGCTGTCGTCGCGTTGTTCGCACTGCCGAAAGCTGACCTTGATACACGGCCCGATCCGTTCGACCTCTACGTGCTGACGGGCATTCTGGTCGCATTCGTCATGCTGGCGGCGATTTTCCGGCATGGCCGGCGGTGCGGTTATCCGTTTCGTATCGACACGGGATTCTTCCGCACGCATCGCCGCTTCCCCACCTATATCCTGCCCGCCACGCTGTGCGCGGCCGTGCTGACCCATGTAATGTCGATCACGGTTCCGATGTGGTTTTCGGCGGAGGAAGCCGGCCAATTCGCCGCGGCCTGGCGGTTCGGTTTCTTTCCCGTTTCATTGATCGGCGCCGCACTCGGACAGGTCTTTCGCCGCGACGCGCTTGCCGCGATCGCGTGCGCCGATGCCGGTCGCACGTTGCGCATGGCCTACGTGCGCCACGCCCGCGTGCTGTTCGCGATCGCGCTGTTCTATGCATTGGGCGCAGCCACCCTGTTCCGCCCGCTCGTCCTGCGGTGCATCGGAGAATCATGGCTGCCCGCGGCGGATCTTCAGTTCCGCCTCATTCCCCTATTCGCGCTGCAGATCGTCTACGTGCCGTTATCGCAAATATTTCTCGCCGTTCGCGCGCAGCGCGCGGATTTTCTGTTTCAGCTTTCGTGCGGCGCCGTGTTGATCTGCACGCTGCTGGTCGCCCACCGGCATGCGTTGTCGCTCGCCTCGAGCCTGAGCCTGTTCTCGCTTTCCGGCACCGCGATGATGGCGCTCGGCATCGCACTGACGCACCGATACGCAACGATTCCCGACGGAGGACAACAATGAGACTGCTCGTAGTGGATTCGATGCAGCGCTATCGCTTCATGATCCGGCTTGCCGCGGCGGCGCGCGACGAATTCCCGATCGCGTTCGCCACCAGCGAACCGCTCGCGCATTTTCTGATTCTGCGAGCCGGTTTCCGTTCCGTTTACCTGCGTTCGGATCGCCGGACCGTCGCCCTCGCCGACGACTCGGACTGGCGCTGCGACGATGCGATCGAAGTACTCAACGGCCGGGTTTCTTCCGAACGCGCGGGGCGCGAATCGGCCGGCATCGTCAGAACCATCGCCACGCTGCTCGCGACCGAACGTATCGCGCAATGCGTGATGTGGAATGGTCAGCAACTCGTGTGCCGGGCGATCGCCCACGTCTGTGCCGAACGCCGCGTGCCGATGAAATTCCTCGAGATCTCGAACTTGCCCGACAAGCTGTTCGCCGATACGCTCGGCGTCAACGCCCGTTCGTCGATCGCACGCTGCCCGTCAGCACTCGACCATCTCCCGCTTCCGGACGAACACCAGCATCGCGACTGGCTCGCGCGCTACGAGCGCGACAAGGCTCGCCCGCTGCCGCAAGCGGGCACCTCACTGCACGCAATCCTGCAATCCACGGTGAACTACGGCATGAAACTGGCCACGCGCGGCGTCGGGCGCAACGCCCCGGACGCGATCGCCACGCGTCCGGCAACGGTCGACGCCAGACATACCATCGCGCCGGACGCCGACGAACTCGCCGCGCGGCGCTACGTGTTCCTCCCGCTTCAGGTGTCGGACGATACGCAGCTGAAACTGCATTCGGAGGTGGACAATCTGGAGGCAATCGACATTGCGCTGCGTTACGCCGCCCATGCGGATGCGGCGCTGATCGTCAAGGTGCATCCGGCCGAACGCAATGCGGCCCTGGTCGATGCCGTGCTCGACCTGAAACGACGTCACGGTTTTTATGTCGCGACCTCGAAAACCGTCGACCTCGTGAAGTACGCCCGCCTCGTCGTCACGATCAACTCGACCGTCGGTCTCGAAGCGATGTTGTACGGCAAGCGCGTCGTGCCGCTCGGGCGCTGCTTCTACCGATCGTTCGATCGCGATCGGCTGCTGCGCTACATCCATGCATTCCTGATCGACGGCGTCGATTATTTCGGCGCCCGCGCCATTCCGGCACAGGCCGCACGCCGCATTCTTTCGCTGGATTGATGACATGTCGACCACGCTTCGCACCACCGTCGGCACCATGGTCGACGAGTACCGCCGGAATCGCTTCGTCAAGACGCGCTGCATCGTCCTGTTCTTCCGGGTCGCGCATTATCTTGCATGCCGCAACACCGCGACTCGTATCGCCGGTGCGCCGCTCATCGCGCTTTACGTCGTGCTGTGCGACTGGCTGATGGGCGTCGAGATCCCGGTCAAGACCCGCATCGGCCGCGGCCTCACGCTCTTTCACGGCACGGGGCTCGTCGTCAACGGATTCTGCGTGATCGGCGAGCGCTGTGTGCTCAGGCACGGCGTCACGATCGGCAATACGCTGCGCGCGGACGGGTCGACGAGCGGTGTGCCGATCGTCGGCGACGACGTCGAATTCGGCGCGAACAGCATTGTGCTCGGCCATGTCCGGATCGGCAGCGGCGCGAAAATCGGCGCCGGCGCGGTGGTCGTTTGTGACGTTCCGGACGGCGGCGTCGCGATCGGCGTACCCGCACGCGTGATCGTGCATCGGGAATCGGCACGATGAAAATCTACATCCTGCATCCGGGCCGTGCGCACTACCCGGAAATCGATGCGTACACCATGTACTTCACCGCACGCGGCTTCAAGGTCGCATCCGGATGTCCCGACGATCACGCGCGGCTCGCCGCGCCGGGCGACTGGATCCTCTGGTGCATCATGGGCTTCTATCCGCGCGCGCTGCGCGCCCGCCTCGTGATTCACGATTACCGATCGTTGTCGATCGGCCGGCTGGCGCTGGTGAAGGACTGGATCAAGCGCCATCGGCAGCCCACGCCTGATCTGCGCATCTTTCAGAACGAACGACTCCGCGACACGCTCGCGTTTCGCGATGGCGCGCCGGCATGTCTGTTGCCGATGGGCGTCCCGGACTGGATCTTCGCGCTCGCGCACGAACCGATTCCCGCGGGACCTGCCGGCCGCTTCTGCTATATCGGCGAGATGAGCGTCGAGCGCCGCTTCGACGACGTCCTGCGCGCGTATCAACAGTACCGTCGCTCGCCCGCGGACACGCTCGTGCTCGTCGGCGAACCGGATCCGCGCATCCGCGCCCGGTTCGCGAACGTTTCGGGCATTACGTTCGCCGGCCGCTTGCCCCAGCGCGACGCGCTTTGTGTGGTCGCGCGCTCGGACTATGCCGTGTGCTATTTCCCGACACATCGTCCGCACTGCTATCAGACGCCGACCAAACTGCTCGAGTACGCGGCGCTCGGCAAGCGCATTCTCTGCAACGGTTCGGCGACCCACGCCACGCTGTCGCGGTTGCTTGGCATCCGCTGCCATATGGCAGGCAATGCGATATTCGACGATCTGCCCGCGTCTCTCCCTTCGATTCAGCCGAACGACCCCGCGCGTCTTCGGCATATGGCCTGGCCCACGGTCATCGATGCGTCCGGCGTCGCCGAATGGCTCCAATCATCCGCCGCGCGCCGGAGCAGGCAATGAGGCACGGTACGGCGTCGACGTTCAACGCCGTCGTGCTCGCATGGACGGCCGGCGCATGTATCGCGGTGCTGTGGTTGCCGTTCTGGGCGTTCTCCGGCTACTTGCTGATTCTGACGCTCGTCGGCTGCGATCGGGACCCGGCCCGGCCGGCGGTCGCCGTACTGTGCGTCGCGGCGCTCGTCGTTCTCGGCCCGCTCGTGGCGCTGAAGCTGCCGATACCGACGCTCGGCAACGACAAGCCGCAGTATCTCGGCTTCATGGCCGACATGCGCGCATTCGGCGTCGGCCTGTTCCTCGCCAAACAGCCAGAGCTGCTGTCGTTCGCGTCGCTTCACGCCGCGGCGACGCTGTTCGGCATCAACGATCGCGCATTTCTCGCGCTGTTCGACGTTTACTTCGGGCTGCTGCTGATCGCCGTGTGGCAAGCCGGATATCGGGCGCTGCCGCTCTTCGTGCTGCTGTTCCTGTCGGCTTCGTCGTTTTTCGGCACGTACGCGAACCTGATTCGACAGGCGATGGCGCTGCCGTTCATTTTTCTGATGATATCGTCGCGTGGCCGGGTGGCGGCCGCCTGCCACGCGACGTTGGCCGGCCTCGCACATCTTCCCGCGCTGGCGGTCGCCGTGCCGTACGTGCTGCTGTGCAGCGTCGGGCGCCCGACAGCACCTGTCGGGGTGGCGGCGGGCGTGCTCGCGATAGTCGCGTCGGGCCGCGACTGGAGCGCGCTTGTCTCGCCCGACAAGGCGGATTCGTATTTGTCCGGCAAGATCGGCCTGTACACGTCGTGGGAAAGCGGCAACACGCTCAACGTGACGCTTTTCGCATGCATGCTCTACGCGCTGTGCTGGGCATTGTGGCAATGCAACCGGCCGCGGCCGGCGGCGGCGGATCGTCGAACGATCGACACCACGCAGCGTTACCTGCTCGCACTCACCGTTGCGGCGGTCGCGCTCGTCGCCACCCGGCACATGACGAAGGTCTACGAGCGCGTCTATATCTATTTCTTCGTGATCGCGCTGATGACGCTGTCGCTCATCGTGTCGCAGATCCGCCGTGGACCGTTCAAGGCGTTCGTGCTGTGCGGCGCGCTCGGCTATGGTGCATACGGCTTCGCAAAGAATCTCGACAACCAGCCGTTGCTGTTTCGGGGGGACGTCCACGCGTACCTCACATCGAACCTGTTCAATCTGTACCACGATCTCATGATGGAATTCGAATGAAAATCGTCCAGATCGTCGAGTCGAGCGCGACCGGCACGCTATCGATCGTCCGGCTGATCGCGAACCGCTTCGCCTCGCGAGGACACGACGTGCATGTCATCTACTCGCGCCGCGCGGAGACGCCCGCCGCACTGCACGCGCTGTTCGACCGGCGCGTGGCGCTGCACCGCGTGCAAATGGCGAGCATGCGCGACCTGACGTCGATCGTGACGTTGCGGCGCATGCTCATCCGACTGCAACCGGACGTCGTCCATCTGCACTCGTCCCGCGCGGGATTTCTCGGCCGTATCGCCGCACTGGGCGCGCTTGGCGAGACGCGATTGCTTTACAGCCCCCATTGCATCGCGTTCATGCGCCGCGATCTGTCGGTGGCAACGCGGCATCTTTTCGTGATGCTCGAGCGCATCGCGTCGGTCAGGCGCTGCCTGTACGTTGCGTGCTCGGCCAGCGAGCAACACGCGATCCGGTCGTGCCTCATGCAGCCGGTCGAACTGCTGGAGAACGCAAGCGGCTATCGGGCGGCACCGTTACATCGCCGCGCCGCGACCGACGCGTGCGAGATCGTGACGGTCGGCGGCATCCGCCCACAAAAAAATCCGGGCCTGTTCGCCGACATCGCGAGGCGCATGCGGGGCTCGCGCGTCCATTTCACGTGGATCGGCGACGGCGAGCCGGCCCTCAGGCTTCGGCTCGCGGCGGCCGGCGTGCGCGTCACCGGCTGGCTCGCGCACGACGCCGTCGCGACGCAGCTGGCCAGCGCCGACATTTATCTGTCGACGTCGTCGTGGGAAGGCATGCCGATCGCGGTGATCGAGGCCATGGCATGCGGTCTTCCCGTCGTCGCGACGCGCTGTGCCGGCAATGTCGACGTCGTCGATCCGGCCCGCACGGGCGAACTGTTCGATACTGCCGACGAAGCCATCTCGCTGCTCGCACGGCTTGCCGGTGATCCGCGCGCGCGCGAAGCGATCGGCGCCTCCGCTCGCCGCGCGGCCCGCGTGCGGTTCGGCGACGCGCGATTTTTCCGACAGCTCGACGCGCTTTACAACGGACGGACCGCGTCGGACGCGACCGACGAGTCGCCGCCCGGCTGATGTGTCGACGCCGTACCGTCTCGTTGGCGGCCCCGCACCTGCATGTGCTGCTCAGGCCGCCGTCCGGCTCGGCGAACTGGTTCGACGGCATGCGGTCCGCTTTCTCTTTCGCTTCGCCAGTGCTTACGATCCCCACACCTGCATTTCATCGAGCGAATACCCCCATTGCGTCGCCCGCTTCGTGCCAACCATCCGTACGTAACGGCCGTGCCCGTTCAGGTTCGGCAGCGTGACGTGACCATACGACACGCCATTGCTCGTCGAATAGATCGTCGTCCAGTTCGCATTGTCGTTCGACGTCTGGATCTGGTAGACGAGTGCGCCCGCATCCCAATACAGATCGATGCTGCTGATGGTCTTCGTCGCGCCGAGATCGACGGAGATCCATTGCGGATCGACGCCAGTGCCTTCCGGCGAATCCCAGCGCGTGCTCGTCGTGTTGCCGTCGAATGCCTTGTCCGGCGTGAGCGATGCGTTGTAGCTTGCCGACGCCGCGGCCGGCCGCCCCTGCGACAGCAGCGTGCGTGCCGCGGCCGCGCCGCCGTAGTAGTTCGCGCCGAGCTTCGCCTTCGTCGCATCGGCATTCACGCCGAACTGCGACAGGCTCCAGCGCTGGCCGGTCGTCACGTCGCCGACGTAGAGCTGATAACCACCGGCCGTCGTCGACGAGAAGAACAGATAGTTCGTATCACTGACGGGCGCCGGGTCCGAGTTGTTGCTCATGCAGTCGTTGAGCGCCAGCGCGCTCGGCGTCGAGGCCGGGTCCGCCGTCTTCGCATAGATCTGGTCGGCCCCGCCGCTGTCCTTCCAGCGCGCGTAGTACACCATGCCGTCCGCGCGCACGGTCGGGTAGTACGTCTGCAGCCCGGCCGGACGATCGAACACGGCGGTCGCGCCGGTCGCGATCGTGCGCTTCATCAGCCCCATGTTCGAGCCGGTGCCGGTCGCGTAGTACACGGCGCTCGCGTCCGGCGCGAGGAACGGCATCGAGTATTCGGCGCCGGCCGGCGCGTTCGTCAGGCTCACGACCGACGTGAACACCGGGCCCGCGCTCGTGTACGACAGCGTCGCCTGCTTGATGTCGCCGTTCTGCTTGAACACGAGCGTCTTGCCGTCCGTGCTGAACTTCGGGTCTTCGTTGCGCGTGGCGCCCGTGCTGTTCGTCATGTTGACGGGCGGCGTGCCGGCGCCGAGCTGCAGCATGAACACGTTCCATGCGCCGTTGCGGATGCCCATGAACGCGAGCCACTTGCCGTCGGGGCTGAACACGCCGTTCATCGGATCGGTGATGCCCCACGCGCTCTTGCTGAGTTGCGTCAGCGTACGGGCCGAGAAATCGTAGAGGAACAACTGGCTCGTGCCGTCGCCGTACTTGACGTAGCTGTGATAGACGAGTTTGCCGGTCAGCGCGGCGGGGAACGTCGCGTTCGGCTGGGCGGCGGGATTGTTGACGCAGGCTGCGGCGGCCACGCCGCTGAACAGATTGAGGGCAATGCCGGCCGCGAGGCCCGCGACGAGGGTCTTCAATGTCACGCTGGATACTTCCGGGTAAGGTAAGGACGCCGCAGAAAATGACTCGCGCGACACGCGCGGGCGTCACGGATTCGCGGTCGGGCAGCGTGAATTCCGTATCGGTCGGACAGCGGGAACAAAGCTTGCGAGAGGATGCCCGTTTGTCAGACGAAAGAACAGGATCAGAGCGCCGATAAAACATACGGATCAGCGATGTGGGGCGCGCTTGCACGTGACGGCTGCCGTACTACTCTTTGTCATCGAGGTCGATGGCCGGGAGAACGCGCATGAAGCGCTATGCGGTGCTGGCACAGACGATCGCCGACGCGATCCGGCGCGGCGATCTGGCGCCCGGCGCGCGCATCCCCACCGTGCGGGCCGCATGCCGCGCGCATCGCGTGAGTCCTTCCACGGTGTTTCGTGCGTACTACGCGCTCGAAAGCGAGGGCCTGATCGTCGCGCGGGCGCGCTCCGGCTATTTCGTTGCGAACGTCGCGGACAAGCACGTGCGGTTCGCGCGCGATCCGCCGCGCAAGCCGGGCGCCGCGCAAAACGACGCCGCGCAACCCGGCGACGACGATGCGCTGTTCCGTCTGCTCGACTCGCTCAAATGCGACGACATCGTGCCGCTCGGCTCGGCATTCGCGAGCTATTCGCTGTTCCCGATGAGCAGCCTGTGGCGCCAGGTCGCGTCGGCCGCGCGCCACATGGACCGCACGAAACTGCTCGAAGGCTTGCCGCCCGGCAACGAAGCGCTGCGCCGTCAGATCGCGTTGCGCTACCTGAACGCGGGCGCGTCGCTGCCGCTCGAGGAAATCGTCATCACGACAGGCGCGACCGAAGCGCTGACGCTCAGCCTGCAGGCGCTGACGCGCCCGGGCGACATCGTCGCGATCGAACGGCCGGCCTTCCACGCGGTGCTGCAGGCCGTTCAGAGCCTGCATCTGAAAGCGGTCGAGATTCCGGTCGACCCGCGCACGGGCCTCGACCTCGACGCGCTCGCCGAGGCGCTCGACACGCATCCGGTGCGCGCGTGCTGGTTCATGACGTCGTTCCACAACCCGACCGGCGCGACGCTGACCGACGAGCGCAAGCGCGCGCTGATCGACCTGCTCGCGTCCCGCGGCGTGCCGCTGATCGAGGACGACGTGTATGGCGAATTGCAGTTCGGCACGGCGCCCACGCGCCCCGCGAAACTGTATGACGACAGCGGGCTCGTCCTGCATTGCGGATCGTTCTCGAAATGTCTCGCGCCCGGATTCCGGATCGGCTGGGTCGCGGCAGGCCGCTTCGTCCGGCAGATCCGCAAGGCCAAAGGCGCGAGCGCGCCGGCCGCCGACGTACCCGCGCAGATGGCGATTTCGAGCTACCTGCGCGACGGCGCATACGACCGCTTCCTGCGCAAGCTGCGCCGCAATCTCGCCGCGCACCAGGCGCAGATGCTGTCGGCCGTACGCGCGTACTTTCCGGCTGACACCGAAGTGTTCGCGCCACGCGGCGGATATTTTCTATGGATTGAACTGCCGCCGCACATGGATGCGATGCACCTGTTCGACGATGCGATGGAGAACGGCGTGAGCATTGCACCCGGACCGATCTTCTCCACGACCGGCGGCTTCCGCCGCTATTTGCGACTCAATTACGGGCGGCCGTGGACACCGGCGGTCGAGCGCGCGCTGGAGACGCTCGGCACGCTCGCGGCCCGACAGCGGCACGGCGGCTAAGACGAAACGCACGGAGCGGAATGCGCGACATGCGCCTTGCGTTTCGTGCGCGAACGACCAAGAATGAAGCAGCAGGCAGACGTGGACGAACGGGTTCCACCCGTCCGATGTTATGGAGAATCCCATGAGCACCGCATGCGAACGACCGCCGATCTCTAGCCCGACGATCGCGCCCGTCGGTCGCTGACATGCGTGTCCTGCCTAGCCGCAGCGTCCGCGCGCGCGATGCCTGGCGTGCCGTGCTGAATGCGCGCGCCGAATCGCGGCACGCAACGTGCTGCCGCTGCCGCGAATGCGGCTTCGTGGCGTTCCGCGCGCTCGAGCACTGCCCCGTCTGCGGTCAATGGAACGGGCCGTTCGAACCGATCCGACACACGTCGGCCGATGCGCACGCCGCCCATGCGCCGCGATCGTTTCACACGTGGTCGTCACGCATCGCCCGCTCGATGCGCAACGCGGCTTTCCAGCGGCCGCGCGCGTCGAGCGCGCCGATCCTGAGCATCCTTACGCTCGTGCTGCTGGTCGGCGGCTACGTGGCGGTCGACCAGACCTGCAAGGCCGATCCCGTTTGTCGCGGATCCGGTGCGCCGGCCGCCGTCGCGACCGAAACCATGCTGCCCGCGTCGAACGATCCGTTGCTGCCGGTCGTGCCGGCACCCGTCTACCCGTTTCATTCGCCCGATGAAACGCAAGTGGCGGCCAGTCTGCCACCAGGCGCCCCACTCGCAGCCCAACCTGCTCGCAAGATGGCCATTGCACAAGCCGCGCCATCGTTGCGCCCGCCTGACCGGACGCGCGCCGGCGCGGTCCGCGTGGCCGACTGGAAAGGCAGCCGCGACACCGCCCATCGCACGCGTGCGATCCGCCGCGTCAGCGTGCACACCGGGCGCACACGTCGCGCCGCGGCCAGCAACGCCGAACTCGCGAAGCTCTATCGCGGCCACTGAGCGTGACCCGGGCTCGGGCTCAGCGGTCGTCGCGTTGCACTGCCGTCATCGTCGCTCCCGCAACGAAAAAAACGGGCGGCCCGTTTCCGGAACCGCCCGCTTCGTGTGGTGCGCGTCGAACGCTAGCGCATCACGCCGCCAGCAACCCGTGCGGGTCGATGACGAATTTGCGCGGCGCGCCGCCGTCGAACTTCTTGTAGCCTTCCGGCGCCTGGTCGAGCGAGATCACTTCGACGTTGACGATCTTCGCGATCGGCAGCCGGTCGAACAGGATCGCCTGCATCAGGTTGCGGTTGTACTTCAGCACCGGCGTCTGGCCCGTGAAGAACGAATGCGACTTCGCCCAGCCGAGGCCGAAGCGGATGCTCAGGCTGCCGTGCTGCGCGGCCTTGTCCTTCGCGCCCGGATCGTCCGTCACGTACAGGCCCGGGATGCCGATCGCGCCGGCCGGGCGCGTGATTTCCATCAGCGAGTTCAGTACCGTCGCGGGCGCTTCCTCCGAATGGCCCGACGAGCCGTGGCCGTGCGCCTCGAAGCCGACGCAGTCGACCGCGCAATCGATCTCGGGCACGCCGAGAATCTGCTCGATCTGCTCGCCGAGCGACGCGTCCTTCGACAGGTCGACCGTCTCGAAGCCCATCGCCCGCGCATGCGCGAGGCGTTCCGCGTTCATGTCGCCGACGATCGTCACGGCCGCGCCGAGCAGGCGCGCCGAGGCGGCCGCCGCCATCCCGACCGGGCCCGCGCCCGCGATGTAGACCGTCGAGCCGGGCTTCACGCCCGCGCTCACCGCACCGTGATAACCGGTCGGCAGAATGTCGGACAGGCAGGTCAGGTCGCGGATCTTCGCCATCGCCTGGTCGCGATCCGGGAATTTCAGCAGGTTGAAATCGGCATACGGCACGAGCACGTATTCGGCCTGGCCGCCGATCCAGCCGCCCATGTCGACATAGCCGTACGCGCCGCCCGCACGCGACGGATTCACGTTCAGGCACACGCCCGTATGCGTGTCCTTGCACATCGCGCAGCGGCCGCACGCAACGTTGAACGGCACCGACACGAGATCGCCGAGCTTCAGCGTCTCGACGTCGCGGCCCACTTCGACCACTTCGCCGGTGATCTCGTGACCGAGCACGAGGCCGACCGGCGCGGTCGTCCGGCCGCGCACCATGTGCTGGTCGGAGCCGCAGATGTTCGTGCTGACCACTTTCAGGATTACGCCGTGGCCGATCGCGCGGCCGCTCGGGTCGACCATCTTCGGATAATCGATTTTCTGGACTTCGACCTGGCCCGGCCCAAGATAGACGACACCTCGATTGCTGCTCATCGTATTGTCTCCATGTCTCGTTGGATGGCGCCGCGGCGCGCCGGCGCCATGCGGCGCACGCGCAACGTGCTGTTCGAGAGTAGTCCGGGAGGCAGGGGCGCCGATGTCTCAAACGCGACATGCGTTTGATCGGCGCCGACATCGATGGCGGAAATACGAAAGTCGGGCGGGAATCTACCGGGCGCGAGACACACAGGGGCCGGACCGGCCGTTGCTGCCGGCCGCGCCCCGACCGGCAGCCGCTACCCGCCCTGATTCTCGCGGATGATCGCGGCGGCGGCCGCTTCCGCGTCGCCCGCGACGCCGTCGTGCACGCGCGTGCTGACGGCGGGCGTCGGCGGCTCGCTGTCGAGCGCGTGGCCGTTGCGGTCGTGCGTGTCGACCGTCGCGCGCATCGACAGCCCGACGCGCAGCGGATGCGCGGCGAGATCGCGCGGATCGAGCGCGATCACGACCGGCACGCGCTGCACGACCTTGATCCAGTTGCCGGCCGCGTTCTGCGACGGCAGCATCGAGAACGCGCTGCCCGTGCCGGCCGAGAAGCCCTGCACGCGGCCGCGATAGGCGATGCGCGAGCCGTAGAGATCCGACACGACCTCGACCGGCTGACCGACGCGCATGTGGCGGATCTGCCCTTCCTTGAAATTCGCGTCGATCCACAGCCGGTTGAGCTGCACGATCGACATCAGCGGCACGCCGGGCCCGACCTGCTGGCCGACCTGCACCGAGCGCTGCCCGATCGTGCCGTCGACGGGCGCGACGATCGTCGTGCGTTTCAGGTTCCGGTACGCAAGCTTGAACTGCGCGGCCGCCTGCATGACGGCCGGGCTTTCGTCGACAGGCAGCTTGCTGCCGAGCGCGCGCGCCGCATCGAGCTGCGCCTGCGCGGCCGCGAGGTTCGCCTGCGCGCCGGCCACCGCCGCGCGTGCCCGCGCCAGTTCTTCCGGCGCGACGATCTCGACCGATGCGCCCGAACGCGCGGCGAGCGCGCGCTGCGCGAGCGACAGGTCGGCTCGCCGCGCATTCACGGCCTCGACGTACATCGTGTTCGAAATCCTCGCGTTCGCGACCTGGCGCACGGCCTGCGCGAGCTGCGCCTTCGCCTGCGCGAATGCGACGGACGCCTCGGTGTCGTCGAGCTTCACGAGCGTCTGCCCCGCGCGCACGGCCTGCGTGTCGGCAACCACCACGTCGGTCACCGCGCCCGGGATCTGCGCGGCGACCTGAACGATGCTGCCCGCGACGTATGCGTCGTCGGTGTCTTCGTAGTACCGGTCGCTCAACAGCCAGTACGCGATCCACGCAATCGCGGCCAGCAGCACGATCGCGAAGAACACGGTGAAGCGCTTGCGGCGCGTCGCGCGGCGCGCGTCGAGGGCCGGATCGTTCAGCGCGGCCGGCGGCGCGGCGGAATGAAGGTTGTCGTGGTGCATCAGTCGCTTTGCGTAACGATCAGACGATCGTGCTGGAAGACGGGAATCGCGGGCGTCGACGCCGAGCCCGGCATCGGGCTCGCCGAGGCCGTGCGCGCGAGAACGGGCGTGCTGCGCGGCATCGCGTCGGGGCGGGAGGCACCGACCGTGGACGGGCGCGCGGGGTCGTCGCGTCGGACGGATTCGGGCGCGGACGCGGCCCGCGTCGTGGCAGCGGCCGGCGACATTGCCGTGCGCCCCGCTTGCGAGTCGTTCGACGGGCCCGCCACCGCAGCCCGGTTCGCGGCCATGGCAACGGCCGCCCCGCGCCTGGCCGCCCCACTATGCGCCCGCTGCACGGCCGGCGTCTGCGCCTGCGCGACCGTTGCGCCCGCATCGAACCCGCCGCCCAGCGCGCCGATCAACCCGACGCGCAATGTCCGCTGCTTGCCGAGCAGCGCGATCATCTGCGCGCGCTCGTCGATCAGCGTGAGATCCGCGACATCGACGTCCTTCTGCATCAGCACGCCGCGTCGATGCCGATCGGTCGCGATCTGCACGATCTTCTGCGCGGCCGCGACCGCGTCCTGCTGCTGCGCGACGAGCGTCTGCGACGTCTGCAGCGACGTGACGAGCTGCGCGACCTGCCCGAGCGCGTCGTCGACGGTCTTGTTGTACAGCCCGATCGCGACGTCGGCCTGCGCGACGTCCGCGCCGAGCTTCGCCTTCAGCCGGCCGCGGTCGAAGATCGGCAGCGAGATCGCGGGGCCGACGGAGCCCGCGAGCGAATCGCGCGAGAACAGCGACGCGGGCGTCAACGCGAACACGCCGCCGAGCGCGACGAGGTTCACGTCCGGATAGAACTGCGCACGCGTCGAGTCGGCATTCGCGAACGCGGCCTCGACCCGCAGCCGCGCGGCGACGATGTCGGGCCGGCGGCCGAGCAGGTCGGCCGGCAGCCGGGCGGGCACCGCGCCGCCCGCGAACGCGCCGACGCGCGGCCGCTGCAGCGCGAGCCCGCGCTCCGGGCCACGGCCCGACAGCACGCCGAGTTGCAGTTGCGCGAGCTTGATCTGCTCGTCGTTCAACGCGATCTGCTCGAGCAGTCGACTGCGCTTGATCGACGCGTCGCTCGCATCGTACGCGTTGTCGAGGCCGCGCGCGGTACGCTCGCGCAGCACCGCCGTCACGCGCTGGCTGATCTTCAGCTTCTGCTGCAACAGGTCGCGCACCGCGTACGCCTGGTCGAGCTGGCAATACACGGTGACGATCGCGACGGCGAGCGTGAGCCGTACCTGTTCGGCCTCGACGCCGGCCGCGTCGCGCAGCGACATCAGGCTCTTCGTCGCCGCGCGGTTCTTGCCCCACAGGTCGAGCTGATAGTTCAGCCCGACGAAGATCGACGACGGCGATACGTTCGGATCGCCGAAAATCTGCACCGGCACGCGATAGCCGCCGGCCGTGACGTCGGCGATGTCGTCGGGCTTCGGCATCCGTGCCCGGCTGATCGTCGCGCCGGCCGTGCCGGTCAAACCGGTCAGCGAATCGAACTGCTGAAGCTGCGCCTGCGCGATCCGCAGCCGCGCCTGTGCGACCTGCAGATCGGGGCTGTGCTGCGACGCCTCCGCGATCAGGTCGTCGAGCTGCGGGTCCTGCAACTGCTTCACCCAGTCGGGCGCCGGCCACGCGCCGTTCGCGCCGGGGCCGGCCGTCCGTGCGAGCGCATCGTCGGCCGGCGCGCGCAGCGACAGCGACGGCAGGAAGCCCGACGGCACGCATCCGCCCAACGCGAACAGCATGGCCGCCGCCGCGACCATCGAGCCGCCCTTCGCGCCACGCGCCGAACCTGCCGCTTTCGTCGAACGCCGCATCGTCACCCCTGCCGAACGCGCTGCGCCCGCGCAGCCAGACGCGGCCGCGTGCGCTCGAGCGGGCCGAGCCGGCCGAACAGGCCGTCCGCGACGCCGAACAGGATGCCGGCCAGCTTCGCGCGCTTGTCGCGCTCGACCAGCGCGATCTGCACGACCTGCCACAGGGTCAGCAGGTTCGGCACGAGCGCCACCGGAAAACGCAGCCCGTACTGCATCCCGAGCTGCACCGCATTGCGCGCGCTGTAGTAGCGCCGTTGCCACGAGTGATTCATCGACGTCATTTCAAAAGGGCCGATCGCGTGCCGCTGCTTTGCGCCGATCCGATGCGTCAGCACCAGCGACGGCACGACATAGAGCGGCACGTTGCGCGACAGCGCGCGGAAGCTGTATTCGGTATCGACGTGATCGATGAACAGCGTTTCGTCGAAACGGCCGAGCACGTCGAACGCGTCGCGCGACACGACGCAGCCCGACGAAATCAGGAACGCGCAGCGCTGCATCGGCGTGCCCGGGTCGATGTGCAGGCGGCGCACGCCGATGCCGTTCGTCGCGAGTTCGGGCAGGAAGCTGCGTGCGTTCTCGTCGAAGATGCGCGGGCCGGCCAGGAACGCACGCCCGGCGAGCCCCGCGCAGACGTCGCGCATCGTCGGAAAATAGGCAGCCGGCACCGACGAATCCTGGTCGAACAGCGCGACCGCGTCGATGCGGTCGCGAAACAGCGCCGCGAGCCCCGCGTTGTACGCGCCCGCGATGCCGCCGCGATTGCCGTGATGCAGCAGCGCGATGCCTTCGCGTGTGCACAGTTCACGGGCCCGCGCATCGGGCTGCGGCGTGTTGTCGACGACGAGCAGCGCGTCGCACGCGTGCCGCCATCCGCGCAACGCGTCGAGTTGCGCGTCGCTCGGGTGATACAGGATCACGAGTGCGCCGAGTGTCGTCATGATCTGCTCCTCAATGTCCGAACGATGCGGCCGCGCCGCGTTTCGGCCGCGTCAGCCACATCATCGCGGCGAGTGCGACACACGTCATGCTCGCCATCCAGAACATGTCGTTGGTCGCCATCATGTAGGCCTGCTGCATCACGACGTGATGCAGCGTCGTCAGCTCGCGCACGCCGTCCACGCCCATCGCGTTCAGCGCATGCACGAAGCGTTGCGTGTTCGCCGATGCATGCGTGACCGATTGCGACACGACGTCGTAGTGATAGGTCGCGCGGTTGTCCCATAGCGTCACGCTCATCGCGGTGCCGAACGCGGCCGACAGCGTGCGCAGGAAATTCGACAGACTCGACGCGGCGGCGAGCCGGTCGTCCGGAATGCGCGACAGCGTCGCGGCGGTCAGCGGAATGAAGAAGCACGGCAGCCCGATCCCCTGGATCAGCCCGGGTGCGGCGATCTGCGCGAACGTCATCTTCAGCGTGAAATGGGCGTCCCAGGCGAGCACGGCCGCGAACACGAGGAAGCCGAACGTCGCGAGCACGCGCGCGTCGAAGCGGTGCGCATGCAGCCCGACGAGGATCGAGAATACGAGCGCGAGCACGCCGAGCGACGCGGTCGCGAGCCCCGCATGAAACGCGTTGTAGCCCATCACGGCCTGCATCCACAGCGGGAACACCACGCCGACCACGGAGAAGCTCATCATCCCGAGCGAGATGATCAGCACGCAGAACGAGAACGTGCGGTCGCGAAACAGGCTCAGATCGACCACCGGATGCGCTTCGCCTGCTTCCCAGATCAGCAGCGACACGATCGCGAGCGCCGCGACCACCGCGAGCGTGACGATCAGCGGCGAATCGAACCAGCCGCGGTCGTGGCCGAGATCGAGCATCGCCTGCAGCGAGCCGACGCCGATCACGAGCAGCACGATGCCCGGCACGTCGATCGGACCGGCCGCGCCGCGCTGCGCGTCGGGGCGCAGCATCGCGGTGCACACCGCGAACGAGAACAGCCCGATCGGCAAATTGATCAGGAAGATCCACGGCCACGAGAAGTTGTCGACGATCCACCCGCCGACCACCGGCCCGAAGATCGGCGCGAGCAGCACCGTCATCGCCCACAGCGCGAGCGCGATCGTGCGTTGGGTCGGAGGAAAGGTGCGCAGCAGGATCGTCTGCGACAGCGGCACCATCGGCCCCGAGCACAACCCCTGCAGCGCGCGGCAGATCACGAGCACGTGCAGGTCGCGCGCGAGCCCGCACAGCAGCGACGTCAGCGTAAACAGCAGCACCGCGCCGACGAACAGCCGCAACTCGCCGACGCGGCGCGCAAGCCAGCCGGTGAGCGGCACCGCGATCGCGGCCGCGACCGAATACGAGCTGATCACCCACGTGCCCTGGCTGTTCGACACGCCGAGACTGCCGGAGATCGCCGGCACCGCGACGTTGGTCACGGTCGAGTCGAGCACTTCGATGAAGGTCGCGAGCGACAGCGCGAACGTCAGCAGCGCGAGCCGGATGCCGCGCACCGGCTGCGCGGCGGGCACCGGCGCCGACACGTCGAGCGCGGACGGCGCGACGGGCCCGTCGTGCAGCGGCGATGCGGTGCTCATGTGCCGGCCACCGCGGCATCGGCCCGCGCGGCCGCCCGCCCGCGCTTCGGCACGAAGCGTTCGATGAAATCGGCGGCCGCGCCGCAGCCGTCCGGCACGGCCGCGAGCAGCGCACGCGTACGCGCCGCATGCACCGCGAACGCGGGTTCGTCGAGCACGCGCGCGAGCGCCGCGCCGAGCCGCGCGCCGTCGAGCGGCCCGTCGACCCGCACGCCGCAACCGTTCGCGACGACGCGTTGCGCGTTGTCGAACTGATCGTGCGCGAACGGCGTGACGACCTGCACGATCCCGGCTTCGCACGCGAGCGCCGCCGTGCCGATCCCGCCGTGATGCACGAGCGCGCGGCAACGCGGCAGCAGCGTGCGCATCGGCACGAAGCGGCGCACGAGCAGCCGGTCGCCATCCTGCGCCGCATCGTGCGGCGTCAGCAGGATGCCGCGCGCGCCGGTCGCGCGCAGCGCGTCCGCCACCGCACGCGCATACGCCGCGTGATCGACGAGCGTCGAACCGGCCGTGAACACGACCGGGGCTTCGCCTGCCGCGAGAAACGCATCGAGTGCCCCATCATCGTCGGAGGTCGAAATATCGTTGAACAGCGGAAAACCGCTTTGCAGATGGTTCGACGGCCAGTCCGGCTGCGGCGGCGCGAACCACTGGGGAAACAGGCACAGCACGCCGTCGGTCGAATGCAGCCAGCGGCCGAGCACGCGCCGCGCGGGCACGAGCCCGAGTTCGCGGCGCACCGCGTCGAGCGCCGGGCCGCACACGCGGTCAAGCACCTGCCGCTCGATCAGCGTCATCAGCGCCGACTTCACCGGCAACGGCCAGCGCGCCGGAATCGTCAGGCGCGGATGAGTCGGCGGCGCATGCGCGGACAGCAGCGTCGACGGCGATACCTGCACCGACACGTACGGCGTGCCGTGCAATTCCTGCATGAAGCGCGCGGAGAACGCCCATAGCGTGCCGACCAGCACCGTGTCGGCATCGGTCAGCGCGCGCAGCGCGTCGTAATGCGGGCGCAGCGTCGGCGCGATCACCTGCCACAGCGTGCGGAACGACGTACGCGGATCCCACAGCGCGGGGTTCGCCATCGCCGCGTCGTAGTCGGCCGCGGTGCCGACCGGCACGAACGCGAACCCGCAGCGGCGCACGGCCGCCTCGAACGGCGCGTGCGTGCAGAACACGACGTCGTGACCGCGCGCGGCGAGCGTGCGCGCGACGCCGAGCAACGGATGCACGTCGCCCGCCGAACCGATCGCGGTCACGATCATCTTCGCCATCGCGCGCCTCGCGGGGGTCAGTAGAAGCCGGGGATCAGCGCCGCGACCTCGCGGCGGTACTGCGCATAGGCCGGCCCGAAATACCCGGTCAGCCAGCTCTCCTCGACGCGCACCTTGTACGCGAGCGACGCGAACACGAGCAGCACGCCGAGCGCGCCGCGCCATTCGCCGCCGATCAGCGCGGCGCCGACCAGCGCGATCAGGCAGCCGGTGTAGATCGGGTGACGTACGAACGCATACGGCCCCGTGCGCACGAGTTCGTGGTCTTCCTTCAGCGTGACCGACACGCTCCAGTTCGTGCCGAGATGCAGCCGCGCCCATACCGAGAACAGCAGGCCGGCCAGCAGCACCGCGAGCCCGCACTGCGCCTGCAGGCCGAAGCGCTGCCAGTCGGGCGCGAGCGCCTGCCACGACGGATCGGGCAGGATGATCAGCGCGCCGCCGACGATCAGCGGAATCGACTGGAGCGTGCGCGAGCGCGATGCCTCCTTGCGTACGGTCGTCTTGACGCGCTGCGACGTGGCGATCCAGTAAGCGAGCCACGCGGCCCACGGAACGACGATGGCGATGGTCTGAACGATATTCACGGCTGGCCTGCCTCGTTGGGATGGGAATTCGGATGCGCGGGACGTGCCCGCTGCTCGACGGACGGCGTCACGACGACAGCGCGTGCATCGGCGCGGGCACGCATGCGTGCGCGGCGGCACGTGCAATGCCGGCCGCGGCGGGCGCTTCGCCGCAGAAGAAATCGAGCAGCGCGGTACGGGTGGCTTCGCGCTGCGCGCGGCCTTCGATGTCGAGGAAATGGCCTGCGTCGGGCACCGTCGCGAACCGTGCGCGCGCCACATGCGCGCCAAGCTGCCGCACGTCGGCCGGCGTCGTGTATTCGTCGCGCTCGCCGTTCAGGAACAGCAGTTCGCAGCCGATGTTCGAGAACTCGCTGAAGTAGCGCTCGGGCTGCAGCGACAGGATCTGGTCGACGTGGAACGCGACCTGGTCCTGCTCGTCGCGCGGCAGGCGCGTGAGATAGCGGTAGTTGTACAGCTTCATGATGCGCGGCAGATAGCGGCCGACCGTGTCGTTCAGCAGCTGCGCGGCCTTCAGGTTCTCGCCGGCCGCGATGTGGTCGCGGGCCCGCGTCACGTAGTCGATCATCGCGTCGTTCAGGAACGGCGAGAACGAACAGATCGCCGCGCGCCGCACGCTCGGGCAGCCGCGCGCGAGCGCGAACAGCGACGCGACGCCGCCCCACGACACCGACACGAGGAACGCCGGCGCGAAGTGTTCGACCAGGTACTGGAGGATCGCGGCTTCGTCGTCCTTGGTCAGGATCGAGCAGCCGGGGTTGTGCTGGCGCGACTGCCCCGCATACGGCAGGTCGAAGCAGATCGTGTTGATCCGCTCGCCGAGATACTGGACGGTCTGGCCGAACGACGCGGTCGTCGCGAGCGCGCCGTTGACGAGCATCGCCGTGTCGAAGGCCGGATCGAACACGTTCCGTTCGACATAAACCTTCAGACCATTCGGCAGCGGGACCACGTGTTTTTCGGTCGGCATCGTCGTTCTCCGGTGAATGCGGCGTCTCGACGTCGCGGCATGCTGCAGCTGCGCAATGGCTGACGTCGGGCCCGTGCGCGATCGATGGACGCGCCGATTGCCGACGCACCGCGGCAATTGCCGGCGGCGCCATTCATTCCTCGTGGTGCGGCGCCATACTAATACGGTCGATATTGCTCACTCAAGTCATTCCAAAAATCCCTCTACTCGGCCCGGAAATCCGCCAGATTCAAATTTATTTGTCGATTTCTATGGTATGCAGAATCTCAAAAAAGACGATGGCAATCGTTTGCGAGCAATCCTCCTCAGCGTTAAAAAAACCATACTTATTCATTAATATCAATGAGTTATGAAGTTTAAATCGGCGGATTCAAACGGTTTCCGCAAAACCACCCACCTTCACCATCCGATTTTACGATTTCATATCGTGAATGATTTTTCAGATTTCGACATTCTTTCCATTTGTAATGAAATCGAGCATGGAAACGGTCCTCCGCATTGCATCATGTTTTCACGAATCGTTTTAAACAGATTCAAACTTAATTAATCTTCTTTCAACTCGTTTTTCCGCACCTGCACATGGCTCCGGCGGCGACGATCCTTCCCGTTTGGAACGCCGCCCGCCGTTCGGCCCCGATTTTTTGTTGATTGAACGATCAATAAAAAACCGCTAAGCTCTCGACTTCCATGGACGGCCCGCCCGGGCGAAGGGAGTCGCGATGCCGAAAGTCGGAATGCGGGAGATACGCCGCGCGCAGTTGATCGACGCCACGCTGCGCTCGATCGACGAAGCGGGCCTGCCCGGCACGACGCTCGCGTCGGTCGCGCAACGCGCGAACATCTCGACGGGCATCGTCAGCCATTACTTCGGCGACAAGGACGGCCTGCTCGAAGCGACGATGCGGCACGTGCTGCGCGACCTGTGGTCGGCCACCACGCGCCGCCGCGTCGCCGCACGAAAAGACCCGCGTTCGCGGTTGCGCGCGGTCGTCGCCGCGAACTTCGACGTCACGCAGGTCAGCGCGCCGGTGATGAAGACGTGGCTCGCGTTCTGGTCGCAGAGCATGCACGACCCGATGCTCAAGCGCCTGCAGCACGTGAACACGCGGCGCCTGCATTCGAACCTGTGCGCCGAATTCGCGAAGGCGTTGCCGCTCGCGAAGGCGCGCGAAGCCGCCAGCGGCCTCGCCGCGCTGATCGACGGCCTGTGGCTGCGCGGCGCACTCGCCGGCGGCCCGATCGACACCCGAGCTGCTTTGAAGCTCGCCCACGATTACATCGACCTGCTGCTCGCGTCCGACTGACGCGCGACGCAGTCGCCCTCAAGGAGATCCTCATGTCCGTATACGGTTTGCAGCGCCTCTACATCGGCGGCGGTTACGTCGATGCCACCAGCGGCAAGACTTTCGACACCTTCGATCCCGCCACCGGCGAACTGCTTGCGCAGGTGCAGCAGGCGAGCGCGGCCGACGTCGACCGCGCCGTTGCGTCCGCGCAGGAAGGCCAGCGCGAATGGGCCGCGATGACCGCGATGCAGCGCTCGCGCATCCTGCGTCGCGCGGTCGACCTGCTGCGCGAGCGCAACGACGAACTCGCAGCGATCGAAACGCGCGACACCGGCAAGCCGATCGGCGAGACGCTCGCGGTCGACATCGTCACCGGCGCGGACGTGATCGAGTACTACGCGGGCCTCGCGACTGCGATCGAAGGGCTGCAGGTGCCGCTGCGTGCCGAGTCGTTCGTCTACACGCGCCGCGAGCCGCTCGGCGTGTGCGCGGGCATCGGCGCGTGGAACTACCCGATCCAGATCGCGTGCTGGAAGACCGCGCCCGCGCTCGCGGCCGGCAACGCGATGGTGTTCAAGCCGAGCGAAGTCACGCCGCTGACCGCGCTCAAGCTCGCGGAAATCTATACGGAAGCCGGCGTGCCGGCCGGCGTGTTCAACGTCGTGCAGGGCGACGGCTCGGTCGGCGCGCTGCTCACCGGCCATCCGGACATCGCGAAGGTGTCGTTCACCGGCGGCGTCGAAACCGGCAAGAAGGTGATGTCGCTCGCCGGCGCGTCGTCGCTGAAGGAAGTGACGATGGAACTCGGCGGCAAGTCGCCGCTGATCGTGTTCGACGATGCGGATCTCGATCGCGCGGCCGACATCGCGGTCACCGCCAACTTCTTCAGCTCGGGCCAGGTCTGCACGAACGGTACGCGCGTGTTCGTGCACCGCTCGGTCAAGGACGCGTTCACGCAGAAGGTGCTCGAACGCGTGAAGCGCATCCGCGTCGGCAAGCCGACCGATGCCGACACCAACTTCGGCCCGCTCGTCTCCGCCGCGCAACTCGACAAGGTGCTCGGCTTCATCGAGAGCGGCAAGGCCGAAGGCGCGAAGCTGCTCGCGGGCGGCACGCGCCTGACCGACGGCCACTTCGCGAACGGTCAGTACGTCGCGCCGACCGTGTTCGGCGACTGCCGCGACGACATGAAGATCGTGCGCGAGGAAATCTTCGGGCCGGTGATGAGCATCCTCGATTTCGAATCGGAGGACGAAGTGATCGCGCGTGCGAACGACACGCACTACGGGCTCGCGGCCGGCGTCGTGACCGAGAACCTGTCGCGCGCGCACCGCACGATCCATCGCCTCGAAGCCGGCATCTGCTGGATCAACACGTGGGGCGAATCGCCGGCCGAAATGCCGGTTGGCGGATACAAGCAATCCGGTGTCGGGCGCGAGAACGGCATCACGACGCTCGAGCACTACACTCGAATCAAGTCGGTGCAGGTCGAGCTCGGCCGCTACAACCCGGTGTTCTAAGACAAGGAGATCCGTCATGACGACACGCGAATACGATTACATCATCTGCGGCGCGGGTTCCGCGGGCAACGTGCTCGCAACGCGCCTGACGGAAGATCCGGACGTCACGGTGCTGCTGCTCGAAGCGGGCGGTCCCGACTACCGCTTCGACTTCCGCACGCAGATGCCGGCCGCCCTCGCCTATCCGCTGCAGGGCCGCCGCTACAACTGGGCGTACGAGACCGACCCCGAGCCGCACATGGACAACCGCCGGATGGAGTGCGGGCGCGGCAAGGGGCTCGGCGGCTCGTCGCTGATCAACGGGATGTGCTACATCCGCGGCAACGCGCTCGACTACGACAACTGGTCGACGCACAAGGGCCTCGAGAACTGGACGTATCTCGACTGCCTGCCGTACTTCAAGAAAGCCGAGACGCGCGACGTCGGCCCGAACGACTATCACGGCGGCAGCGGCCCCGTGTCGGTCACGACCAGCAAGCCGGGCGCGAACCCGCTGTTCGAGGCGATGGTCGACGCGGGCGTGCAGGCCGGCTATCCGCGCACCGACGACCTGAACGGCTATCAGCAGGAAGGCTTCGGCCCGATGGATCGCACCGTCACGCCGAAGGGCCGCCGTGCGAGCACCGCGCGCGGCTATCTGGATCAGGCGAAGGTGCGGCCGAACCTCGAGATCGTCACGCACGCGCTCGCCGATCGCATCCTGTTCGACGGCAAGCGCGCGTCGGGCGTCACGTACCTGCGCGGCAGCGAGCGCGCGACCGCGCATGCGCGCCGCGAGGTGCTCGTGTGCAGCGGCGCGATCGCGTCGCCGCAACTGCTGCAGCGCTCGGGCGTCGGCCCCGGCGCATGGCTGAAGGCACTCGACATTCCGGTCGTGCTAGACCTGCCCGGCGTCGGCCAGAACCTGCAGGACCACCTGGAGATGTATATCCAGTACGAGTGCAAGGAGCCGGTGTCGCTGTACCCGGCGCTCAAGTGGTGGAACCAGCCGAAGATCGGCCTCGAATGGATGCTGAACGGCACGGGCCTCGGCGCGAGCAACCACTTCGAAGCGGGCGGCTTCATCCGCACGCGCGACGACGACCTGTGGCCGAACATCCAGTATCACTTCCTGCCGGTGGCGATCAACTACAACGGCTCGAACGCGATCGAGATGCACGGCTTCCAGGCGCACGTCGGCTCGATGCGCTCACCGAGCCGCGGCCGCGTGAAGCTGCGCTCGCGCGACCCGAACGACCATCCGAGCATCCTGTTCAACTACATGGCCGAAGCGCTCGACTGGCGCGAGTTCCGCGATGCGATCCGCGCGACGCGCGAGATCATGCGGCAGCCGGCGCTCGACCGCTATCGCGGCCGCGAGCTGAATCCGGGCGCCGATTGCAAGAGCGACAAGGAACTCGACGCGTTCGTGCGCGCCCGCGCGGAAACCGCGTTCCATCCGTCGTGCTCGTGCAAGATGGGTTACGACGACATGGCGGTGGTCGACGAGGAAGGCCGCGTGCACGGGCTCGACGGGCTGCGTGTCGTCGATGCGTCGATCATGCCGATCATCACGACCGGCAACCTCAATGCGCCGACGATCATGATCGCCGAGAAGATCGCGGACAGGATTCGCGGGCGCAAGGCGCTTGCGCGTGTGGATGTGCCTTACTTTGTCGCGAACGGCGCACCGGCGCGCAACGTCGCGAAGGCCGTGCGGCAGCCCGAGACGGTCTGACGAAGGCGGCCGCCCGCACCGGGCGCCGCGATACCACTCCTGCGGCTCGCGGCGTTCTCGCCGCGAGCCGCGTTTCATTGGGCCGGCTCGTTTGCGCTGCGCGGCCGCGCAGCCGACACGCTCCGCGTCCGCATCCGCTTGGCGCGGACGATCGGGTTCCAGCGCGACGTCAGGCTCATCGCGTCGCGCAGGCGCTCGAACGCGGCATCCTCCGTCGGCCCGAAGCGGCTGACCGCCGGCCACGCGAGCACGTGGTCGACACACGTCTGCCAGATGTCGCCATGAAACCTGCGGCCGATTTCCCGCACCGTATCCGGTGCGGCGATCGCGATGCCCGCCAACAGGTAATAGGCCCAGAAGCTGCCCGCACCGACGAGCCGATCGAGCCGGCACACGGCGAGCGCGGCAAGCAGCCCGTCCGTCGATGCGAGATCGGCGCGATGCGCGCGGATCGCGCGCGCGACGAGATTGTGCTGACCGCCGTACGCCTGAACGGAAACGCCGTGGCCAGCCGCAAGCTCCGCGGAGAACGTCGCGAGCGCAGCCATCTCGTCGATACGCGCGGCGTCGTCGCGCGGGCCACAGGCGCGCAGCACGATCGCGTCGATCACGGCGCCGGGACGGGCCGGCGTTTCCGTGCCCGTTGTCGCGACCGCCGTCGGATTTTCTCTCAGGTTCTTCGCAGGTGGCGTCTCGCGCGGCCCGTCGTGTTCGTTCGCGATGCATGCGCCCGCGTCGTCGCCGCTGCGTTCGACGCCGCCGGCAATCCGTTCGAGCGCGGCCCAGCCGAGTTCGGGATCGTCGAATGCGCACGCATCGATCACGCCGTGCGCGGTGTCGAATACGGCACGCGAGCCCGGACAGCAACGTTCGGCTTGCGCGAGTTGCTGCGCGGAAGGCACGTGCGAGCATGCGCCGGGCGAATCGGCCGGATCGCACGCGCAGCCGCTGCCGTCCGTCGCGATCCACGGGACCAGCCGGTGAAGCACGGCCCTCGCTTCGCGGGACAGGCTCGCGCCAGCGCCCACATGTATCGCGTGCGATGGGACGACAACCGGGTCGCCGGCGCAAGCCGCCCCGTCGAGATGTTCGATCAGGTACTGCAGCCACGCGGCCGTGCGCAGCCGGTCGGGCGTCGCGCCGCGGGCGTCGCCATACTTTGCTGGATCGGTAAGCATGGGTCGTCCGGGATGGTTCTGGCTAATTGACCTGGTTTTGTTTCAATCGAATCGGGCGGCGCAGTACGCGACGCCGCCCTGCCACTCCGCCCGTGCCGGATCGCGACACGGGCGGTCAACCGGCCGCCGCGCCGATACGCGCGACGGCTCGACCCCGTCGAAGCATCGAAGCCGCGAAAACCCGCCGCGCTTGCCGCACGGCCCTCGCGCGCGGCGGGTTCCGCTTCGATCGCGCGACGCTTACTGCACGTGGAACTTCGGCGACGTCAGCACCGTGCCGCCCACCGTGCAGTCCGGCGTCAGCGTCGCGTTGTTGAACGTCAGCGACGAGTTCGCATCGCTCCACGCCGTCACGACCTTGCTTGGCCCGCACGCGCCAAGCAGCGTAACGTTCACCTTCACGTTGTTGATCGACAGCTGCGTCGTGCTGTCGGCCTGCCCGGTCCACGGCGACGTGCTGCTCGCGCTGCCGCTGATCAGCGAGCACGTCGCGCCGCCCGTGAACGTCGTCGACGTGATGTTGACGATGCCGGTCGACGTGATCGTGCCGTTGAAGGTCGCGGTACAGGCCGCCGTGATCGACCCCTTGCTCAGGTTCGTGAGACCCGATGCGGAGAACGGCTCGCCGTTCGGGTTCATCGGCTGACCGTCCGCGCGCGAAACGGTGACCGCGAAAGCAGGCGCGGCCGAAACCGCGGTGAAAGCCACTGCAGCAACAAGCGATACGATTTTGCGAATGCTCATTTGAACTGCCCCCTCTCTTCACAAATGGCGGCACGCCGCCAGGAACGCGATCTTCCGGCCGGAACCCTCCGGCCAGCCGGTCGCAGGAAGCCGCCGGCACGCGTCATGCGCGCCGGTCGGCTCAGAACTTGTAGGAAATCCCGACGAACGTGATCAACGGGTCGGCCTTCAGTCGCGTGCGCGTGGTCGCGAGCGTCGAACCGTCGGCCGCCTTGATCACCAGCGACGAGTAGGTCTTCAGCGGCATGTACGTCAGCGTCGCCGTGAGCCCCCAGTGCTTGTCGATCGCATAGCTCGCGCCGACGTTGTAGACCGGCGTGAACGACGACGACGCCTTGCCCTCGACCGACGTCGCGCCCGGCTTGCCGGCGCCCGCCGCGAGCACGCTGCCGAGGTTCTCGTTGATGTCCTTCGCGAAGTTGCCGTTCAGCTCGATGTTGCTGAACCAGCTGTAGGCCACGCCGATCCCGACGAACGGACGGAACTTCGCCGTCGGCGAATTGAAGTAGTACTGCAGAATGACCGTCGGGCTCCACTGCCGCGCGTTCTTCACGGCCGGCTGGTTCGCCGACTTGTCCATGTCGACGTTGCCGAGCGCGCCGGCCGGGCCGGGCGGCCTGATCACGCCGTGTCCGGTCAGCGTGAATTCCGGCGGCACGCCGAGCACCGACGTCACCGCGATGTGATCGGTGAAGAAGTGCGTGAGCGTGAGGCCGACCGTGTCGGCGTTGTTGACCGTCAGGCTCGTGCCCGGCGACGTGAACGAGCCGGGCAGGCGCAGCGGCCCGTTGATCGGCATGCTTGCAAGATTCGTCGTCAGCCCGTTGGTCGAATCCTGCGGCATGATGTGCAGCCAGCCCAGCGTCGCGACGTTGTCGCCCGCCTGCTGGGCCGATGCGAGCGTCGACACGCCTGCGACGACACCCGCGACAATCAGCTTCTTCATGAAGTCTCCCCCTCATTCTGTCGGGGCGCTGCGCATTCGCGCGCGGCGCCGCCGTGTCTCCATCCACACGCGGTCACTGCACGAACGCGCCGACCGTGAAGTACGGATTGCTCGTATCGGCCATGTCGAGGAACCCGAACACGCCGCCGGTGAACACGAACTTGCCGGTCGCCGGCCCCGACGCCGCGTCCGCGTGCACGGTCGTCACGACGCCCGGCACTGTCTGCGTGTAGTCGAGGTTCAGCGCGCGCGTGAGCGCGGCCTGCGACGCATTGAACGGATCGAGCAGCGTGGCCTGCGCGCCGACGAGCGCGGTCGCGCGGTAGTTGAACGCGCTGTCGACGCCCGTGTACTCGCCGTTCTGCGAGCCCTGGGAGACCGCCGTCTGCGGGCTCAGGAACGAGATGCCCGATTCGTCGTCCGCGCTCGGCGCCCCTTGTGTGAGGTCCGCATTCGCGGCGCCGGTGCGGATGAAGATCGGCACGAGCTGGTTGCGCAGCTTGCCGACGATCAGGATCCCCTTGCCGGCCTTCGCCGGATCGAGCGCCGCGAGCGTCGGCGGAATCTGCGGCTGGTAATTGAGCGACTGGAATGCCGGCGCATCCGGGCGCAGCGTGAACGGCTGGTTCACGGTCGCGCTCGACGCCAGCGGCTGCCCGCCGTTCTTCTTGCCGAAGTTGTCGGTTTCCGTATAGCTGCCGTCCGCGTTGATCGTCACCTTCTGGTCGAGCGCCACCGGCTGGAAGTTCTGCGACGGCACCTGGTGATAGCCGAGCTGGTTGTACGTGCCGGCGATCTTCGTCAGGTCGGTTTCGAGCGACGAGAAGCTGATGAACGGGTAGTACGGGAACGTCGTCTTCGGGATCTTGCCGACGCCGATCACGCCGTCGAACTGGATCGTCGCGCCGGGGATCGCGCCGCCCAGCACGCCTTCGCCGAGAAACAGCCGCGCGGGCCTGCTCGGGTCGAGGCTCGCGTTCTGCATCCGGAACGTGCACTGGTTCAGCTTCACCGTGGGCAGCCCCGTTTCGTCGGCCAGCGTGCCGTCGACCACGTTCGCGGGCGCGGTGTCGCGCGTCGGCTGCACGGTGCCCGCGGTGGTCGGCACCGGCGACGCGAGGTAGGTCATCCGGTACGTCATCTTCGTCGTGTCGAGCTGCACCTTCACGAGCTCGCCCGACCCGGAGCCTCCGACGAACACCGTGTTGTAGTCGATCGTCTGCGGGCACAGCCGGACCACCGGCGCCGGCGGCGGGTCGCCGTCGCCGCCGCATGCGGCCAGCACGGGTGCGACCGATGCCGCGGCCATCCAATGCTTAAAATTCATAGGAATCCTCTTGAAATTCGATTCACCGGCGGCAGCGCATGCGCCGCCGGTGTGACGTGTTCGATGCCGGGTTACTGGACGAACGCGCCGACCGTGAAGAACGGGTTGACCTGGCTGTTGTTGACGACCATCGCGTAGACATTCCCGGCCGTCACGATCCACCCCGTATCGCCCTTCTGGAAGATCGCCACGTTGCCGGCCGCGCCCTTCGCGTTGAAGTCGCTGTTGGCCGTGACCTTGACCTTGCCGGGCGATGCCTGCGTGTAGTCGAGCCCGAACTGCGCGGTCGGCGACGACGTTTGCGGATCGATGAACGCCGCGGTATTGCCCTGGAACAGCGTCGACGTGTAGTTCGCCGCGATGGTCGACACGGCGGTGCCGTCGCTGCAGTTGCCGGCAGACGGCGTGAAGTAATTGAAAGTCGTGTTGAACGTGCCGGGCAGGTCCGGATGCGGAACGAACGGATTGAAGCTCGGCCCCTGGCCTGCCGCGCTGCCCGACGGCCCGTTGTTGGTCACCACGCCGCATGCGGATGCGCTCGTCGCCCCGATGAACCCGCCCTTCAGCACGTTGGGCGCGACGGCTTTGGCGGGCGCGAGCATCGAGATGCCGACCTCCGCATCGGCCACCGAGCCCAGCGGATTGCCCGGTGCGGCATACGCATACCCGACGCGGATCACGACCGGCACCAGCGCACCGTTCAGCTTGCCGACGATCATCACGCCGTGCGCCTGGCTCGGCACGAGGATCACGAGCGGCTGCCCCTGGCCTGCCGACGGATAGGCCTGCCCCGACTGCGCGTTGCTGACGAATACGTTGTCGGGCGTACCGTCCGCATTCTTGCGCAAGGTCCACGGCGAACCGGTCGTCTGACACGAGTAGTCGCTGCCTGGCGTGATCGTGCAGGAGCCGTCCGCATTGAGCGTCTGGTTCCAGTTCACGACGTCCGGCTGCCAGCCTTGCGGCGTGGTGGTCTGATAGGTGGTGCCGGTCGGCGACAGATGAATGCCGACTTCGTTGTACACGCCGGCCACCTTCGTGAAGTCCGTTTCGGTATCGGTAAAGCCGATGAACGGATAGAAGTCGAACGTGCGCGACGGCACCGAGCCGAGGAAGAAGCCCGGCGCGAGTTCGATGCCCTGGAATGCGATCGTCGCGCCCGGAATGCCGCCGCCGACCACGCCGTTGCCGACGAACAGCATCGGCGGATCGGCGCGATTGATCGTCACCGAATATGCACCGTCGCTCGTCGCGCCGCTGTCGAGCACGAACGCGCAACGATTCTGCTCGGCCGTCGGGAGGTTGGTCGGATGATGGAACGCGCCGCTGATCGTCAGGCCCGCGCGCGTGTCGTTGATCTGCCCTGCCGAGGTCGGCACCGACGAGTCGATGAATTGCATCTGGTAAGTCAGCTTCGTCGTGTCGAACTTCACCTTCACGTATTCGCCGCTGCCGGCGCCGCCCGTATACGTCGTCGTGTAATCGAGCGCGTCCGGACACAGCTTCGTCACGACGGGCGGCGTCGTTTCGGCGCCGCTCGGCCCGCATGCGCTGCCCGAGCACTGCGGCACGGTGATCGGCCCCGGATCGTCGCCGCCGCCGCAACCGGCGACGAACGGCAGCACCAGCACCGCGCACGACAGGATCGCCTTCCGCCATTCAGGAATGCAAATCATCAACCCCTCCTTTTCAGGTACGACAAGTCTCGTCCGGCCGGGCTGCATGGCCTGCCGGTTGGTATCGCGCCGCCGCACGAATGCGCGGCGCATGACGCTGCACGCGGGACCGCCGCGAACCGGTCGGGCATAGGCGGCACACGCGGCGGCGGCGGACAAACGCGCTCCCGCGGCGCCGTCATGCGGCACGGCGCCGTCGGAACGATCGAAACGGAAAGTGGCTTGCCGCTACGGCTTGCCGCTACGGCTCGCCGCTACGGCCTGCCGCTACACGGCGAGGTGACGGCGCAGGCATGCGACCTGCGTCGCGCCTGCATTCAGCGAAAAATCGGGAAGCGGCAGTCCCGCCGGCCCGGCGGATAGGCGTCTCATGATGTTGGTCTCCATACGTACGCTTGATTCGTTTTCGTGATGCGTCGTGTGTCGAGACTATGATCGGACCATTCCCGCAAGTAAATGGATGCAGAGTTCCAAACGACGGACGCCGCGCGATCCTAGCGTTTATACGGTATTTAACAGATTTTCAAACGGCCTTCATTTTATTTGCTCAGACAAATAAACGCCGCGTGGAACACGCGTTTGAACGGCCCTGCGAATCCGCGCCGGGCCAAGCCGGCCGGCCTTCCGCGGCCAGCACGCATGCTGCGGCGCACCCTCACACGTCGATGATCGCGAGCGTGCCGTGGCTGCCGGGCAGCACCGCGTGGCGCGTGCCGGCGCGCGCGAGATACATCTGCCCGGCGCCGACCACGACCGTTTCCGCTTCGACCTCGAGCATCAACGTGCCGTCGAGCACCAGCAGCCCCTCGTTGTAGTCGTGCACTTCCGCTTCGTAAGGCTGGGCATCCATGCGCAGCACCTTGATCCGGGCCGGACCCACTTCGCCGACGATCGTGGATTGCCATGCGCAGGCCTGCGCGTTTGCCACGGATTTCAAATCGATCAAAGACATGCGCGCCGCTCCGTATCGCCGGGAAAGGAACGCATTATCGCGAGCGCCACGCGTGTCGTCCCGGTACGGCGCGAGGGCCGGCGGGCGGCACAGTCGGCCAGCCGGCCGGGTGGCCACGCGAGCGCGGGCCGATTGACGGAAAACGACCGGAATTGTTCGCGCCACTCAAATAAAACACCGAATCATTGAGCAATATCACCGCAATCCACCCAAATTCGGCACCGGCACGACCCGGCCTTTCCATCAGAATGCATTTCGATCTGCCGATTGCTAATATGGCGGTCCCGCGATCCCGCACCACCCTGCCGTTCGACATGACGCCCGTTCGCCATGCCGTCCCCGGTCCCGGCCGCTTCGCAGCGGCGGCGGCGCCGGGCACGCGCGGCGCCGGCCGTCGCGCCGGCCGGCCGTGCCATCCGTGAGCATGCAACCGATCCTTTCCGTCTCCGACCTCTCCAAGACTTACGCGTCCGGCTTCCAGGCGCTGAAGCACGTGACCCTCGACATCCGCCCCGGCGAGATCTTCGCGCTGCTCGGGCCGAACGGCGCCGGCAAGACGACGCTGATCGGCTCGATCTGCGGCATCGTCACGCCGACCGAAGGCCGCGTGACGGTCGGCGGCCACGACATCCGCGATCAATACCGCGCGGCCCGCGAAATGATCGGCCTCGTGCCGCAGGAGCTGACCACCGACGCGTTCGAATCCGTCTGGGCCACCGTATCGTTCAGCCGCGGCCTGTTCGGCAAGGCGCCCGATCCCGCGTACATCGAGAAGACGCTGAAGGCGCTGTCGCTGTGGGACAAGCGCGACAACAAGCTGATGACGCTGTCGGGTGGCATGAAGCGCCGCGTGATGATCGCGAAGGCGCTGTCGCACGAGCCGCGCATCCTGTTCCTCGACGAACCGACGGCCGGCGTCGACGTCGAGCTGCGCCGCGACATGTGGAAGCTCGTCGATTCGCTGCGCGAAAGCGGCGTGACGATCCTGCTGACCACGCACTACATCGAGGAAGCGGAGGAAATGGCCGACCGGATCGGCATCATCCTCGGCGGCGAGCTCGTGCTCGTCGAGGAAAAGCGCGAACTGATGCGCAAGCTCGGCAAGAAACAGCTCACCGTGCAGCTCGAGCAGCCGCTCGCGGACGTGCCGCCCGCGCTCGCGCCGTTCGGGCTCGAACGCGCGGAAGACGGCGCCGCGCTCGTCTATACGTACGACTCGCAGCGCGACGACGCGAGCATCGCGAAGCTGATCAACGCACTCGGCTCGGCCGGCATCGGCTTTCGCGACCTGCACACGACGCAGAGCTCGCTCGAGGACATTTTCGTCAGCCTGATCGACAACCGCCGCAACGGCGTGCAAGGAGCCTGACGTATGAACTGGCATGGAATCCGCGCGATCTACCGCGCAGAAATGGCTCGCACGCGCCGCACGCTGATGCAGAGCATCATCGCGCCGGTGATCTCGACGTCGCTGTATTTCGTCGTGTTCGGCTCCGCGATCGGCTCACGCATCAGCGACGTGAACGGCATCGGCTACGGGTCGTTCATCGTGCCGGGCCTCGTGATGCTGTCGCTGCTGTCGCAGAGCATCTCGAATGCGTCGTTCGGCATCTACTTCCCGCGCTTCACCGGCACGATCTACGAGATCCTGTCCGCGCCCGTGTCGTATTGGGAGATCGTGATCGCGTACGTCGGCGCGGCCGCGTCGAAGTCGATCCTGCTCGGCGTGATCATCCTCGCCACGGCCGGCCTGTTCGTGCCGCTGCACATCCTGCATCCGGTCTGGATGGTGCTGTTCCTGGTGCTGACGGCTGTCACGTTCAGCCTGTTCGGCTTCGTGATCGGCATCTGGGCCGACAGCTTCGAGAAGCTGCAGCTCGTGCCGCTGCTGATCATCACGCCGCTCACGTTCCTCGGCGGCAGCTTCTACTCGGTCGACATGCTGCCGCCCGCATGGCGCGTCGTCACACTGTTCAATCCGATCGTCTACCTGATCAGCGGCTTTCGCTGGTCGTTCTACGGGATCGCCGACGTGCACGTGTGGATCAGCCTCGCCGCGACCGCGCTGTTCCTCGTGATCCTGCTCGCGATCGTCGCGTGGATGTTCCGCACCGGCTACAAACTGAAGAATTGACGCCGGCGAGCGTCGCGCGCGCCGCCCGACGATGACGCATTTGGGCAAGCAGGCGGCGCTTTTCCTCCGATACGGCAGTTTGTGGTCGCGTCTACTGAATACGAAGCATCGGGGCCGTCGAGCATGCGCTGCGCGGCCCCTTTTTCATTTCAGAGGACGCCATGCCCACCGCCACCGCTCCCGCCTCCGCCGCCGCCCGGCTCGAACGCCTGCCGTTCTCCGGCTATCACAAGCGCATCTTCTTCATCATCGCGATCGCGTTCTTCTTCGACTCGGTCGATCTCGGCACGATGACGTTCGTGCTCGGCTCGATCCGCAAGGAGTTCGGGCTGTCGACGGCCGCCGCCGGCCTCGTCGCGAGCGCGAGCTTCTTCGGGATGGTGCTCGGCGCGGCCGTGGCCGGCCTGCTCGCCGACCGCTTCGGCCGCCGGCCCGTGTTCCAGTGGAGCATGGTGTTGTGGGGCGCCGCGTCGTACCTGTGCTCGACCGCGCAGAGCGTCGACGCGCTGATCGTCTACCGCGTGCTGCTCGGCATCGGGATGGGGATGGAGTTTCCGGTCGCGCAGACGCTGCTGTCCGAATTCGTGCCGACCGAGAAGCGCGGCCGCCTGATCGCGCTGATGGACGGCTTCTGGCCGCTCGGCTTCATCACGGCCGGCATCGTCGCGTATTTCGTGCTGCCGCAATTCGGCTGGCGGACCGTGTTCGCGCTGCTCGCGATTCCGGCCGTGTTCGTGCTGGTCGTGCGCCGCATCGTGCCGGAATCGCCGCGCTGGCTCGAACATGCGGGCCGGCACGCGCAAGCCGACACGGTGATGCAGACGATCGAGGCGAAGGTGATGCGCTCTGCCGGCGTCACGACGCTGCCGCCGCCGTCGCGGCTCGCCGAGCCGGCCGCCGCGCGCGGCCACGGCGCGTTGCGCGAGATCTGGAGCGGCGTGTACCGCCGCCGCACGGTGATGGTGTGGCTGCTGTGGTTCTTCGCGCTGCTCGGCTTCTACGGCCTCACGTCGTGGCTCGGCGCGCTGCTGCAGCAGGCCGGCTTCGAAGTCACGAAATCGGTGTTCTACACGGTGCTGATCTCGCTCGGCGGCGTGCCGGGCTTCCTGTGCGCCGCGTGGCTCGTCGAGCGTTGGGGCCGCAAGCCGACCTGCATCGCGTCGTTGATCGGCGGCGGCGCGATGGCGTACGCGTACGGCCAGAGCGCGCTGTACGGCGGCAGCACGACGCTGCTGATCGTCACGGGCCTCGCGATGCAGTTCTTCCTGTTCGGGATGTGGGCGGCACTGTACACGTACACGCCCGAGCTGTACGGCACCGGCGCCCGCGCGACGGGTTCGGGCTTCGCGTCGGCGATCGGCCGGATCGGCTCGCTGATCGGGCCTTACGTGGTCGGCGTGGTGTTGCCGGTGTTCGGCCAGGGCGGCGTGTTCACGCTTGGCGCGCTGTCGTTCATCGCGGCGGCCATCGCCGTGTGGACGCTCGGGATCGAGACGAAGGGGCTCGCGCTGGAGCAACTGGCGGCAGGCGACGACGCGGGCGGCAGCGGCCGGTATCCGGCGGCGGCAGCGGACGAGGCGTCCTGATCGCCGGGTGGGTTGTCAGGCCGTTTCGAGCCGAATCCAGGTGCTCCTCGATCTCGACCTCATCCTGCCGATGCACGGCGCGGCGATCGCGCATGACATTCCGCGCGTGCTCGCCGCGCGATCGTCCAGTGCGAGGCCGCCGCCGCGTAAGCCGCGGCGGCGGTCATCCGGCACGGGTACAGCGGCGCCCGTCAGGCGTCGGCGACGACGAACTCTTCGGCCGCCTTGCGCTGGACCGCGGCCATCACGGCCAACTCGCGCTTGCTGCGCGTATCGCCGGACACGACGCCCGTCGCGTGCTTCGCCTTCGCGCCCAGCGGGAAAAAGACGAACGACGCGCCGGCCGGGGCCGCCGGCTCCGCGCGCAGGCGTTTGTTCAGGATTTTCAGATACTTCTTCTTCGAGACTTCCTTAGCAGCCATGGCGCCCTCCGCGTACACGTGATGCGGACCAGCATACCAGTTTTGCCGATGCGCTCCGTGACAGCGGCCGCGCGGCGCACCGACTCCATCGCGCGTGAAAATTTCTCGCCCGCGATGTCGATTAGCGTCGCCGTCGCGCGTCGTGTTGTCGTAACCGATCGTTTTGCCGTCGCACCGTCGGCAAGCGCCCTGTTCCCTTTCAAGGAGAGACGACAATGCGCGTCATGGTCATCGTCAAAGCCACCGCCGATTCCGAATCCGGTCGGCTGCCCGACACCGACATGCTGGCCGCGATGGGCCAGTTCAACGAGGCACTCGTGAAAGCCGGCATCCTGCTCGCCGCCGACGGGTTGCACCCGAGCAGCCGCGGCAAGCGCGTGCACTTTTCCGGCAAGAACCGCACGGTCGTCGACGGCCCGTTCGCCGAAACGAAGGAGCTCGTCGCCGGCTACTGGCTGTGGCAGGTGAAATCGATGGAGGAAGCCGTCGAATGGGTGAAGCGCTGCCCGAACCCGATGCCCGGCGACTCCGACATCGAGATCCGCCCGCTGTACGAACTCGAGGAATTCGGCGACGCGTTTACGCCCGAGCTTCAGGAGCAGGAAGCGCGCATCGTCGCGGAAATGGACGCGCGGCAGAAGCGCTGAGCGGGGCAAGCGGGCGGTGTGGGCGCAGCCCGCCTGTACCCAAATGAGCCGGTTGACGAAGCCCTGGTCAGTAACGTATCGTTTTGACACGTTACTGACCAGGGCTTCGTCATGCATTCCCGTTTCGACCGTTTCCGCTTGACCGCGCTCGGCGCCCAGCTTGAAGCGCTGATCGAGCAGCCCGAGCGCTATCTCGAGTTCGCGGCGCTGTCGCGCGTCGGCGTCGCCGCGATCGGCGCGATCCAGGACGAGATCGCGCACAAATTCCCCGAAATCGAAGCCGACACGACGGCCCGCCAATTCTGCGGCGCGATGGTCGCCGACGTCATGCGCCGCCACGGCCACGAGGTCGTGCAGGCGCGAGGGCGGCTCGGCGGTGCGCTGTTCAGCTATGGCGCGGTATTCAGCGCATCCCCGCACCGGCTGCCGTTCGCCGACATCGTCGCCGCGCTGGCGCGCATGCCGGCCCGGCTCGCCGCTTACGCCGCGCACGTACCGGCCGCGCTGGCCACGCGCCGCCCGGCCGGCACCGGCTTCTCGCTGGTCGAACATGCGTGCCACCTGCGCGATCTCGATGCGGTGTTCGCCGCGCGCATCGACGCCGTGCGCACGGCCGAGCTTCCCGCGATCGAATCCGTCGACGGCACCGCGCTCGCCGCGCAACGCGACTATCTCGCGCAGCCGCTCGATCTCGCCGTCGCGGCATTCGGCAGTGGCCGCGCCGCGCTGTGCGCCACCGCGGCCGCGCTGGAGCCAGCGCAACTCCAACGGTGCGGGCTGCGCGACGGCATCCGCCGCATGTCGCTCGACGAACTCGTGCGCGAACTGCTCGATCACGACCGCACGCACGTGCTCGAACTCGACGAACTCCTCGCGGAACTCGAATTGCCGCCCCTGCCTGCAGCGGCGGCCGCATGATCGCGCCCGCGCCCGTCGTCTCCATTCACGGTTTCATCGGCACGTTCGACGTGCACGGCTGGCACGGCCCGCATCTTTGCCCCAACCTGCTCGGCTACGGCGCGCATCCTATGCAAACCGTCCGCCTGACAACCCGTAGGGTTCGCCGAAATATGGTTGAAAGGCGCGATTGCTAAAGTCGTCGCAACAGGGTTTTCCCGGCCTCCCGCCCCGGACTGGAACGACACATGCAAGGATCGATGAACCTGGCACGTACTTTCTGGCTGCTACTGCTGCTCGCCGTCACGAGCCCTGCGTTCGCCTTTCATGCGCGGGTCGTCGCGATTCCGAGCGCCGCGATGAGCGAAACGCTGAAGGCCACCATCGTGCTGCCCGACGATTACGCACGCGACAACCACGGCGAGCGCTACCCCGTCGTCTATCTGCTGCACGGCTCGGGCGGCGACCATACCGACTGGACGTCGAACACGCACATCGCCGCGCTGGCCGACCGCTATCGCGTGATCCTCGTGATGCCCGACGGCGGACATGAAAGCTGGTACATCGACAGCCCGTTCGATTCGGGCAGCCGCTACGAGACCTTCGTCGGCGATGAAGTCGTGTCCTATGTCGACCTGCATTTCCGCACGATCGCCGCCCAGCACGCGCGCGCGATCACCGGGCTCAGCATGGGCGGCTTCGGCGCCCTGCGCATCGCGCTCGACCGGCCCGACACGTTCGGCGCGGTGGGCAGCATCAGCGGCGCGGTCGATCCGCGCTGCTGCACGGACGAGCCGGGGATCGCACACGTGTTCGGTGATCCCGATCGCCATCCGTCGTTCTGGAACCGAAACGTGATCGTCGAAAACGCGCGGGCATTCGTGCGCGCTCATCTCGACCTGACGATCGATTGCGGCCGCGACGACGCATTCGTCGACTCGAACCGCACGCTGCACGAACGGCTCGTCGCGCTCGGCGTGCCGCACGACTATGCGGAGCGGCCGGGCGGCCATACGTGGGACTACTGGGCGAATGCGATCCGCTACCAGATGCGGTTCTTCGCGACGTCGTTCCAGCATCGCGGCTACGCGTACCGTGCCGCGCCGCCTGCACCGGGTATGACGCGCGCGGGCTGACGCACGAAAAAGAGAAACGACGAAGCCGTCAGTTGCCGTGCGTGGTGTCCGCGCCGACGACGCGATCGAAGAATTCCTGCGCACGCGCCAGCTCGTCGAGCGCGCGATCGAGACGCGACATCGCGCGTGCGTATTCGGCCGACGAGCCGTCGTCGTCGCTTTCGCCGCGCACCGCGCGAAACGCCTGATCGACGTTGCGCGTCGCTTCGACGAAGCGTTGTGCGGCCCGGGCTTCCGGCGAACAGATGTGGGTCGACATCGACACTCCTCCGTCAGGATTGCAGTGTGAAGCACGCCGACGCCCAGTGTGCGTGGTACGCATGTCGGCGACGTGAACCACGACCCGTCGCGTGTCGACGCATCGGCCGCCGCACCGCGCGCTTCGTGCCGATTGTCGCTCCGCGCTCGTCGATCCGCTACGGCGAGATTGCAACAAATTCTTGCGCGAACGGCGTCGCGCCCGGCGTCACGCGCGCCCGATGCGCGGATGCGCGAGCCCGGCGAACGCGGCCGCCTCGCCCGGCGACAGGTCGAACAGATCGCCGGTGAGATCGCGCGGATGCTCGGCCGCCGGCCGGTTGCGCAGGCGCGCGACATGCGTGGGCGCCACGTACGCGGCCGCCGTTTCGAGCGGCGGCACGTCGAACAGATCGCGCGTGACGCCGCGCACGGCGTCGGTCGGCGAACGGCCGCGCAAGCGCGCGACCAGCTCGACGAAGCGATCGAAATCGCCCGCGCGCGTGGCCTTGTTCACTTCCGCGAGATCGCGCGCCTTCAGCACGCATGGCTGCGCGAGCCGCACGAAATACGGTGCCTCGAGCTCGACCGACAGCGCGAGCGGATAGCTCTTGCCCGTCTGCTCCTTCGCACGCCCGATGCAGTCAACCACGGCCGCGCCCTGCGCGGCGCCCAGCGGCCTGCCCGTGCTCACGCTGCGCAGATGGTCGGGAAACACGCGCAACTGCGTACCGACCGTCAGCGCGGTGGACGACGCGCACACGAGCGCGTAATGCTGCTCGCGACGCCGGCCCGACGGCAACGTCGAGCGGCTGGCGATGAACGTGTGCGGCGGCAACGGCCGCACCTGACCGCTTGCGTCGACCCACGCATTCCACAGCAGCGCGTCCTTGCGCTCGCCCGCGCGCGGACGCGACGCGACCGGCGAAAACAATGCGAGCAGCGAACCCGTGCGATGCGCGGCGACTTGCGCGCTGCTGCCGAGCGGCTGGTTGATGCCCCACAGAAAACGCCCGCCGCCGAGCCGGCGCTCCCATTCCTTGCGGAGCACGACGGTCGGCAATTCCTCGCCGGACTCGGCGCCGATCTTGGTCCAGCAGAACGTGGGTGGGAGGTGTTTCAGTGTCATCAACTTTCTCGGGGATACAGCCTCGCTGCTGACAGCAAGCCCATTCAACAGCCGTAACTGTATAGGTATAATGCATCGCATGGAAGCCCCGGACCAAGATTTTCCCGTTCAAGACCTGTTGCGCCGCTTGATGGCAGACACACGCTCGTCCAGCGAAATTGCGCGACTTTCCGGGGTCAGCCAGCCAACCGTGTCGCGCCTTCGGCTGTCGAACGGGCGCCGGCTGCGCCGCAGCGCGCCATTCAACAAGCTATGCAGTTTCTATGGCGTCGATACCGAGCCGTCGCGGCGCCGGTACAACGACCTGCTGCGCGACGCGATCGTCGACGCGTGGGACGGGTCGGACGAGCACGGGCGCGCGCTGCTGGTCGTGATTCAGGGGCTGAAGGGTTTGCAGGCGAAGGCGGACGACGGGTGATGTCGCCAACGTGCCCGGTCATTCATCGGGATTGAACGGGATCGGCGCGCGCGCCCGCATCGGCGACGGCGCGCCGTTTTCTACGTGTGTGGCGCAGCGGCTCGCCGGCGCCGCATCGCGCGCGGCAGCATCGAGGCGCGGATAGCCGCTGCCGGTCACGACACGCGCGGCGACCACCCGGCCGGCCGCATCGGTTTCCAGTTCGACGAGCGCGGTGCCGTGTTCGCCCGTGCCGTCGTCCTGGCGGCGCCCCGTCAGCCGTCGCACGCCGCGCTGCATTGCGCGAGCGAATTCTCCTTGCTGCGAAAAACCAGCGGCTGCTCGTCGCGCGGCGCGCGACGTCGCGCGAACTGCGCGGCCTGTTCGATCTGACCGTGATGAGCCGACTTCGCACACACCGGATCGGCTTCCTTCGGATCGCCGGCCAGCAGGTACGCCTGACACCGGCAACCGCCGTGATCCGCATGCCGCTCGTCGCACGTACGACACGGCTCGCGCATCCAGTCGTCGCCGCGAAATGCATTGAACGCATCGCTGTCGTACCAGATGTCCCGCAGCGAGCGATCGCGCACGTTCGGCAGCGCAAGCCCCGGCAGCGACCGCGCGGCATGGCACGGCAGCGCGGTGCCGTCCGGCGCGACGCCGAGGAACACCGAGCCCCAGCCGTTCATGCACGCCTTCGGGCGGCGCTCGAAATAGTCGGGCACGACGAACAGGATCTTGCAGCGCTCGCCGATCAGCTTCCGATAGCGGTTGACCGTGTCCTCGGCCTCGCGCACCTGCTCGACGGTCGGCATCAACTGGTCGCGATTGAGCATCGCCCAGCCGTAGTACTGCGTGTTCGCGAGTTCCAGGTAATCCGCGCCGAGATCGAGCGCCATCTCGATGATCTGCCCCACGTGCGGCAGGTTGTAGCGATGCAGCACGCAGTTGAGCACCATCGGGTAGCCATGCGCCTTGATCAGCCGTGCGACATCGCGCTTCAGTCCGAACGTGCGCGTGCTGGTCAGGAAATCGTTCAGCTCGCGCGTCGAATCCTGCAGCGACAACTGGATGTGGTCGAGCCCGGCGGCCTTGAGCCGCTCGATGCGCGCGACGTTCAGCCCGATGCCCGACGTGATCAGGTTCGTATAGAAGCCGAGCCCGCGCGCATGCGCGACGAGCGTCTCGAGGTCGCCGCGCTGCAGCGGCTCGCCGCCCGAGAAGCCGATTTGCGCGGCGCCGAGCGCGCGCGCATCGCTGATGACCGTGCGCCACGCGTCGGTGTCGAGTTCCGCGCCGTGCGTCGCGAAGTCGACCGGGTTGTAGCAGAACGCGCAGTGCAGCGGGCAGCGGTACGTGAGTTCCGCGAGCAGCCACAGCGGCGCGGACGGATGGGGCGTGTCGGGTGTCATGTCAGTCCAGCCAGCCGCGCAGTCGCGCATGATCGAGGAAACGGTAGACGTCGGTCGCGAGATCCGATTGCATGAACAGGCGCTCGAGCTCGCCGATGATGTCGTCCAGTTCGCGCGTGCCGTCGCAGCGCGCGAGAATCTCGCCGGCGCTCGGGTTGAGCTTGACCATGCCCTCCGGATAGAGCAACACGTACGCATCCTGGGCCGCCTCCCATTGCAGGCGGTACATGCCCCTGAGGCAGGGGCGCAGCGGCACGCCGCTGGCGGCTTCGATCGCGTTCATAGGGGGTAGGCCTTTTCGACGGCGTCGAGCATCGACCACAGGATGTCGAGCTTGAATTGCAGAATGCCGAGCGCGCGCTGCTGCGCGTCCGGTGTCGTGAAATGCTGCAGCGTGACCGCGAGCCCATGCTCGACGTCGCGCTGCGCGAGCGGCACGCGGCTGCGAAAGTAATGCAGCCCGGCCGGCTCGATCCACGGGTAATGCGACGGCCAGCCCGCGAGCCGGTCGAGATGGATCTGCGGCGCGAACATCTCGGTCAGCGACGAGCACACCGCTTCCTGCCACGGCGCGCGCCGCGCGAAGTTCACGTACGCGTCCACCGCGAAACGCACGCCGGGCAGCACGTGTTCGAGCGACCACAGCTCGTCACGCGTCAGACCGCATGCCTCGCCGAGCCGCACCCACGCCTCGATGCCGCCTTCGTTGTCGCCCTGCCCGTCGTGGTCGATCAGCCGCTGGATCCAGCGGCGTCGCGTTTCGCGGTCGGGGCAGTTCGACAGGATCGCCGCATCCTTGAGCGGGATGCAGATCTGGTAATAGAAGCGGTTCGCGACCCAGCCGCGGATCTGCGTGGGCGAACAGGCGCCGCTGTTGAGCCGCCGGTTGAACGGATGATGGATGTGATAGCGCGATTCGAGCGCACGCAGGCGCGCCTCGAATTCGGTCGCGGTCCAGGGCGTCGCGTGCAACGCCGTAGCGGGGATCGGTGCGTTCATCGTCAGACCTGGAATTGCATGCCGTCGTGCGCGACGTCGATGCCGTGCGCGCGCAGGTGCGCGTGCTCGACGGAATGCGGATCGAGAATCGGGTTCGTGTTGTTGATGTGCGTGAGCACCTTGCGCGTGCGCGCGGGCAGCGTATCGAGCCAGTCGATCATGCCGGGCCGCCCGGGTTCCGCGCACTGCGCGAGATGTCCCATGTCGGCCGCGTGCTTGCCCGACAGGCCGAGATCGATCATCTCGGTGCCGGTCCAGAACGTGCCGTCCACCAGCACGAGATCGACGCCGTCCATGGCCGCACGTACCTCGTCGGTGACCGACGCGAGCCCCGGCGCATAGAACGCGCGCCGCCCGCTCGCGACGTCTTCGATCGACAGCGCGATGTTGTCGCCGGGCACGGCCGACGCGCGTCGCGGCGAATAAGGCGGCGGCTTGCTGTCGACGGCGAGCGCGGTGAAACGGATCCCGCTCGCGGCCGGCACCGCGAACGGCTCGCCGGGCACGATCGTGTGCGCGGCCACGCCGCAGTAATGGCCGAGCAGCGGCACGAGCGGCAAGCCGGTCGACAGGTCGTCGAGCACCGGCGCGCTCGCGTAGAGCGGCAGCGGCGTCGAACGCTCGCGCAGCATCAGCAGGCCCGTCACGTGATCGATCTGCGCGTCGCACAGCACGACGGCGGCGATGCCGCTGTCGCGAATCGCGCGCGCCGGTTGCAGGTCCGGATCCGCGCGCAACTGGGAAAGGATGTCGGGCGACGCGTTGACGAGGACCCAGTCGACGCCGTCGTCGCTGACCGCGATCGACGACTGCGTGCGCGGCAGCACATGGCCGCTTCCGCTGCGCGCACGGCGGCAGTTCGCGCAATTGCAGTTCCATTGCGGCAGCCCGCCGCCGGCTCCCGAGCCGAGTATCTTGATCTTCATGGCGTCAGCTCCCGAGGCCGCCCGCGCCGATCACGGCGAAACGGGCGGCACGCACGGCGATCAGCGGTTGGCGATGTACATCGTGATTTCGAAGCCGAAACGCAGGTCGGTGTAAGACGGTGTCGTCCACTGCATGGTGTGTCTCCTGTCTGAATTGATGAGTCGATGAGTCGATGCGTTGCTGGATGAATCGAACGACCGCGGCAATCGAGCGGTCGGTTTCTATTCAGCAAGGAGCGTGCCGAAGCCGCTTTTCGGCGGCCCGGCGGCGGTAGACGGCCATCATCCGGGCATCGCGGCGGAATCCTTACGAATAGCCGACACGATTCGCGCGAATGCGTTCCGCCACCCCGGCGGAACGCTGTCCGCGCGTGGTCACAGGTGTTGAATCGTTGAACACCGGTGTTGCAACTTGACACACCGGCTGTGACAGGTCGCGCGCAGCGCGACGAGCGCGTCAGCTTTCGTCGGACGGCTGGCGCCCTGCGTCGGCGGCCGGCATCTTCCGGTAGATCGTGTTGCGCGAGACGCCGAGCGCGCGCGCCGCGGCGGACACGTTGCCGCCGTGACGGGCCAGCGCGGCGGCGATCGCGGACGCGGCGACGTCCTGCAGGCGCGCATCGACGGAAGGCAACGCGTCCGCGGCGCCCGGCCCGGCCGCGGTGCTCGCCGCGGCGGGCGAATCGGGCGTGGCCGGCACGGCCTGCCCGGTCTGCACGGCATCGCCGCGCCGCAGGTCATCGAAGAAGTCGTCCGGCAGATGCTCGCGCCGGATTTCGCCATCGTCGTCGACCATGGCCGCCGCCGTGCGCAGCAGGTTGCCGAGCTGGCGGAAGTTACCCGGCCACGTGCAGCGCACGAACAACTCCATGACGTCCGGCGCGACGGACAGCGGCGGCCCGCCCGGCCCCGCGAACGCCTCGCGTTGCAGCATCTTCTGCACGACGACCGCGAGATCCGTGCGGTCGCGCAACGGCGGCAGGCGCACCACGAGGCCGTTCAGCCGGTAGTAGAGATCCTCGCGGAAACGGTTCTGCGCGATCATCTCGCGCAAGTCGCGGTGCGTCGCGCAGATGATCGCGATGTCCACGGCAATCGTCTTCGTCGACCCGAGCGGGTTCACGAGGCGCTCCTGCAGCACGCGCAGCAGCCGCACCTGCAGCGGATACGGCATGTCGCCGATCTCGTCGAGGAACAGCGTGCCGCCGTTCGCCTGCAGCAGCTTGCCGATCGCCCCCTTGCGGCGCGCGCCGGTAAATGCGCCCTCCTCGTAGCCGAACAGCTCGGACTCGATCAGCGTCTCCGGAATCGACGCGCAGTTGACCGCGACGAACGGCGCGTCGCGCCGCGGCGAGTCGTTGTGGATCGCCTGCGCGAGCAGTTCCTTGCCGGTGCCGGTCTCGCCGGTGATCAGGATCGGGATGTCCTTGCCGATCACCTTGCGCACCTTCGCGATCACGCACGCGACCTGCGCATCGCCAGTGTCGAGATAGTTGAGCCGCGACAGGCCGGCCGACGTGCCGGCCGCCGGCGCGGGCGCCGCGTTCGCGCGTGCGGCCGGCGCGCCCGCGTCGTGGACGTCCGTCGGCCGGCTGCCTTCGGCGAGCGTCGCGCGGCGGAAGTGCACGCGCGCGCAGACCACCGCGCCGTTGCCGAGATTGAGCATCAGGTGCCGGTCGGTGCTCGCGCGCATGCGGTCGATCAGCTGCGCACTGGTGACGTCGAACAGCGACGACAGCGTGTGCGCGCGCAGCGCCGAGAGCGGCATGCCGAGCTGGAACTGCGCGCTGCGATTGGCCGACAGGAAGCGCCCGTCGGCGGTGAACGCGACGATCCCCTCCATCAGCGTGCCGAGGAACTCGGGGCGGCCATGAAACGACACCTGCAGCGTTTCCTGAAAGGTCGTCGTAAACAGGTGATTCTCGATCATCTGCACCGACATCTTCGCGAGCGCCATCGTGTGCTGGTGATAGCTGCGGTGGTCGCCCGTCACGTCGAGCACGCCGATCGCGTCGCCGTACGGATCGAGGATCGGCACGCTCGAACAGGTCAGGAAGCGGTTCGCGGCCAGGAAGTGCTGGTCGCCGTGGACGACCATCGGGCACAGCTCTGCCAGCGCCGTGCCGATCGCGTTGGTGCCCTGCCGGCTCTCCGCCCAGTTCGCGCCCGGGCGCAGCGCGACCTTCTCCGCGCGGCGCAGGAAATCGTCGTCGCCGATCGAATGGAGAATCAGCCCTTCCGCATCGGTCAGCACGATCATGCTCTGCGTGTTGACGATCTGCTCGTGCAGCGTCTCCATCACCGGCATCGCGTGCACGCACAGCACCCGGCTCTGCTCGCGCTTGAGCACCAGCGCCGCGTTCGACAGCACGTCGTAGTCGGGTCGTGCCGATACCTGGAGGCCGAACGTCTCCGAGCGCTCGTGGGCCTTCTGGATCGACGGCGCGGGCCAGCCAGCGGGATGCGCGGCCCGTGACCCGGCCGCCTGCTCTACGTCATCGCGCATTGTCTCCTCCGGGGGATCCTTCCGGTCAACTGCCGGACTCTTTGCCGTCATTGCAAGCAAGCATCGGGCCACGCGGGCGCCGCGCGATAAATTGAAAGGACGATGTAATGAATCATCCGGGCGCGGCCGGGCGTGTCGTGTCGCGTCGCGCGACGAGCAGGCCTTCGTGATACCGCGAATTCCCGACGCGTGACTACCCGTGCGAATCCGGATCCTCGCGGCTGGCGCGTTTCTGGCTTTATCGCAGAACCCGTCCGGCCGCTGCCCGGCCGCGTGACGGTTGCCTTCCGATTCCGCCCGAACCCTATCGACATGACGCGTCGCCCGATTCGATCCACGCCGTCGCCTGCCATGCGGGCCTTGCCCGACGCATCGACGTCACCGCCCACGCCCGTTCGCCGACACCTGCACCGGGACGCGCAATCGATCGCGTTCGCCGTGGCCGGCGCCGCGCAAGGCCATCCGGTCGTCGTACTGCACGGCGGACCCGGCAGCGGCAGCCAGGCCGGCATCCTGCGGCTGTTCGACCTTGCCCGCGTGCGCGTCGTGCTCGTCGACCAGCGCGGCGCGGGCGCGTCGACACCGCGCGGCGGCACGCGTCACAACGACACCGCGCGGCTGATCGCGGATCTCGAAGCGGTGCGCGAACAGCTCGGCATCGCACGCTGGGGCGTCGTCGGCGGATCGTGGGGCGCCGCGCTCGCGCTTGCGTATGCGGGCACGCATCCGGGACGGGTAACGGGCGTCGTGCTGCGCGGCCTGTTCCTGACGTCGCCACGCGAAGTCCGTGGACTCTTCGTGACGTCCCGCACGCGCGCGCCGCGCGAATGGCGGCGCCTGCATGCCGCGGCCGGCGGCGGCCGGCCGGAGCGCCTGCTGTCGCGCTGCGCTGCGGGGCTGCGCCGCGGCGCGAGCACAACCCGGCAGCGCATAGTCGCGCTCGCGTGGCACGCATACGAAAACGCGATCCTCGCATCAGTACGCACACGCCGCTCGCCCGTGCGCCCGATTCGGTCCCAGAAGACCGTCGGCCGGCTGATCGACAAATACCGGATCCAGGCGCACTACCTGCAACACGATTGCTGGCTCGGCGAGCGCCGCGTACTCGCGCTCGCGCGACGGGCCGCACTGGCCCACGTGCCGCTGTTCGCCGCGCACGGGATGGACGATCCCGTTTGCCCGGTCGGCAACGTCGAGCGCCTCGCGCGCGCCGTGCCCGACGCGACAATCGAACGCGTGAAGGCCGGGCATCTGCCAAGCGATCCCGCATTGGCGCGCAGCGTCGCCCGCGCCGTGAATGCGATGTTCGCGATGGTGCCGTTCCCGTGACGGCCCGCGCCCGGTCGTGTCGCGACGGGACCGCACACGCAGCCGCATCACGCTCAATCCCACGCATAGCGCATGCCGACCCACGCGCCGCGCGGCGCGCCCGGCCCGACGAACTGCTCGTTCACCGGATTGGCGCCGTCGAACGTATGGTTCGCCCCGTTGAAGAAATTCTGGCCGAGTGCGCCGAAGCTCGCGTAGCGCTTGTCGAACAGGTTCGTCACGCTCGCGAACACCTCGAACCGCTTCGTGACCCGGTAACGCATGTCGAGATCGACCAGCACGTAGCCGGCGATCCGGCCGTTCACATCGCCGTTGTTCTCGTCGCCGCGCGCGTACACGCCGCTACGCCACACGACGTTCGCGCCGATGTCCCACGCGGACGTCGCCGCATAGTCGAGCCGCAGTTTCACCGTATGCGCGGGAATGCCGGGGATGCGGTCGCCCGGCTTGACCGTCACGTTGCCGTTCGCGTCGGCCGCCGAATTCGCGGGGCTGTGTTCGGTCCACGACGATCGGTAGGTCGCATCGACATGGCTGTACGACAGCCCGACACCGAGCGGGCCGAACCGCGTGCGGCCGGCGAGCTCGATCCCCTGCCGCCGCGTATCGCCGACGTTGCGGAAGTAGCCCTGCGCGCTGGCCGGGCTGCTGATGAACTGGATGTCGTCGGTCAGCGTCGTGCGGTAGGCCGCAGCGCTCCAGGTCGTCGCCGCGCCGATGCGGCCGCGCACGCCGGCTTCGAACGTCTTCGAGATCACCGGCTTGAGCGCCGGGTCGGCGATGAAGTCGTTCGGCAGCGAACACGGCGCGGCCGGGTCCGCGCACGCGAGTTCGATCGCGGTCGGCGAACGCATGCCTTCGTTGTAGGCCGCATACGCGGTGAAGCCCGCGACCGGGTTCCAGTTGAGCCCGACCGCCGGGTTGAAGCGCGAGAACACATGGGCGCCGTCGAGTAGCGGCTGCACGCCGCTCTCGTCGCCGATCTGCGCTTTCGACCAGTCGTAGCGGCCCGACAGCGTCAGCGTCCAGTGCGGCGTCAGCGACAGCGCGTCGCTCAAGTACACGCCGACATTCACGTTGCGCGTCTTCGCGCTGGTCTGCGGGACGAAATCGCCGATGCCGATCGCCGCGCGCGCGTCGGTGAAAGACGCGTCCTGCGATGAGGCAACGTAGCTCGAGTTCGCGACATCGGCCGAGACGCCCGCGACCAGCCGGTTCGCCATCCCGCCGAGCTTGCCGAGCAGCGTGAGCTGCACGCTGCCGCCATAGCTGTCGGTGACGATCGTCGATTGCGCGTTGCTGCCCTGCATCGTGTCGACCGTGCCATCGTCGTCCACCGATCCGTAATCCGTATTGTTGTTGCTGCTCGTGTTGACGTTGCGCAGGTGCCGGTAGTACGCATTGCCGCTCAGCTCGACGTCTTCGCCGAAAAAGCGGTCGCCCGACAGCGTCAGGTAGCCCGCGCTGTTGCGGTTCCGGTCCGGATACGTATATGCCTGCTTCCGGTTGTCGAGGAACGAGCGCGGGATCGTCTGGGTGCCGGACAGCGTGTTGTCCGCGCCGCCTGCGGCGATCGACAGCGTCGTGTCCGCATCGGTGTAGCGCAGCTTGCCGAACGCCTGCCGCACGCGGCTCGCGTTATGGTCGGCCCAGCCGCCGTCGTTCGCGACGTTCGCGGTCGCGTAATAGTCGAGGTTCGGGCCGATCGTGCCGCCCTGCTCGATGCTCGCGGCCTTGCGGCCCCACGCACCGCCCGACACCTCCGCTTCGCCGCCCGGGCTCGACCTGCCGTTCTTCGTCGTGATCGCGAGCGCACCGCCGAGCGTGTTGAGCCCGTACACCGGGTTGGAGCCCGGAATCAGCTGCACGCGGTCGATCGCCTGCGTGGGCAGGATGTCCCAGTTCACGACGTCGCCGAACGGCTCGTTCACGCGCACGCCGTCGACGAACACCGACAGCCCCTGCGGCGTGCCGAGCAGCGGCGACGCGGTGAAGCCGCGATAGTTGACGTCCGTCTGGTACGGGTTGCCCTGCGCATCCGAGATCGTCACGCTCTGCAGGTTCGCCGCGAAGAAATCGGCGAGCGTCGCGCGGTGCTGCGCGTCGAGTTCCGCCGCACGCACCGTCTGCACGTTCGCCGGCACCTCCGACAACGGCGTGCCGATCCCGAGCAGCGGCGTCGTGCCGACGACGACCACCGCGGGCAGCACGATGGCCGGCTCGGGCGGCGCGATCGCGCTGCCGTCGGCCTGCTGCTGCGCGCGCACGCTGCCGGGCGGCAGGCCGAACAGCGCCAGCGCGCCGACGGTCGTGCCGATGCATCGCGCACGCCGGCCGCGCCGCGTCGCGCCGGCGCGCACGGCGCCATTTGGTCTCCTGATCATTCCATTGTCTCCGCACTTGTTTTCCGCCGGGCCGCGCGATGCACCGCGCGGCGCCGGGTTGTCGCGAAGCCCGCGTGCGAGAACCGTGCCAGCGCCGCGAGCGCAAGCGGTGCGCGCCGCGTCGCCCCTCGCTTTGCGAAACGCATGCGTTCGGCCGATGTCCCGCTGTTCTACGGACTGCGCCACCTGTCATGTTTGGCAACACTTCCCGCGCGACGGTGTACCTGAATGCAACACCTGCGCCGACGCCACGGCGCGGGTCGTCGATCGGCCCATCGCAAGCGATATGCCGGTGTGCCGCGCCACACCGGCTTCCTGCCGCGATGGCATGCGATTTGCGTGACGGGCAGTGCACTCGGCCCGGAAACCCCAACCGTGCCGGCGCGACGAATCGTTCGCGGCGGTGCGACCACAATGACCCAGGAGACAACCATGAAGAAACTCTCGGCTTCAGCGAGCCGGCTGGCGACGATCGGCATCGCGGTGGCAGCCGCCGTCGCGCTGAACCCCGGCCTCGTCGAAGCGGCCGCGGACTACCCGGCCGTGACCTACCAGCGCCTGACCGATGCACACGGCGATCCGGGCTGGCTGACCTACTACCGCACCTACGACGGCCGCTCGCATTCGCCGCTCAAGCAGATCGACACGTCGAACGCGAAGGATCTCAAGCAGGTGTGGGCGTACAAGTTCCCCGCCGACCTGAAGCAGGGCTTCGAGGCCACGCCGATCGTCAACGGCAACTACCTGTTCGTGACGACGCCGAAAGACAACGTCTACGCATTCGATGCGAAGACCGGCAAGCAGCTGTGGAAATACGAGCCGAAACTCGGCGCGGCCTCGTTCAAGACCGCGTGCTGCGACGTCGTCAACCGCGGCGTCGCGCTGTACGGCAAGAACGTCTACATCGCGATGCTGAACGGCGAAATCGCGGCGCTCGACGCGCAGACCGGCAATCTCGTGTGGAAGAAGCAGATGTTCGAGCCGGGCCTCGGCTACGCGTTCTCGCTCGCGCCGCTCGCGATCGACGGCGCGATCGTCGTCGGCACGTCCGGCGGCGAATACGGGATTCGCGGCTACATCGCCGCGCTGAATCCGGAAGACGGCTCGCAGGTCTGGAAACGCTACACGATCCCCGCCGCCGGCGAAAAGGGCGCGGAAACCTGGCCCGACGGCATGCAGAGCCACGGCGGCGGCGCCGCGTGGCTGACCGGCACGTACGACGCCGCGTCGCGCACGCTGTACTGGGGCGTCGGCAACCCCGGCCCGTGGCTCGCGGCGCTGCGCCCCGGCGACAACCTGTATTCCGACTCGCTGCTCGCGCTCGATGCGAAGAGCGGCAACCTGAAGTGGCACTACCAGTACACGAACAACGACACGTGGGACTACGACGGCGTGAACGCGGCCGTCCTCGCGGACATCAAGTACAAGGGCAAGGACTACGACGCGATCATTCACGCGGATCGCAACGGCTTCTTCCATGCGATCGACCGCACGACCGGCAAGCTGATCTACGCGACGCCGTTCGTGAAAGCGTTGTCGGTCACCGGCTACACGGAAGACGGCAAGCCGATCCAGGACGCATCGAAGTTCCCGAAGGCCGGCACGACGATCGAGACGTGCCCGAGCTTCCTCGGCGGCAAGAACTGGTGGTCGATCTCGTACGACCAGGAACGCAACATCGCGGTCGTGCCCGCGCTGCATGCGTGCATGAGCCTGACCGGCAAGTCGGTCAGCTACATGGAAGGGCTGCCGTATCTCGGCGAAGGCTTCGAGATCAAGCCCGAACCGGGCAGCGAAGGCTACGGCGAACTGACGGCCATCGACGTGAACACCGGCAAGAAGCTGTGGAGCCACTGGTCGAAGAAGCCGTGGAACGGCGGCGTCGCGACCACGGCGAGCGGCCTCGCGTTCAGCGGCTCGCTCGACGGTCACCTGTACGCGTTCGATACGGCGACCGGCAAGGTGCTGTGGGAAAGCCCGCAACTGGCGAGCGGCATCATTTCGCAGCCGTCGGTGTACGAGGTCGACGGCAAGGAATATGTCGCCGTGCTCGCCGGCTATGGCGGCGCGAACCCGATCTGGGGTGGCCCGATGGCGGACATCGCGAAGGACGTTCCGCGCGGCGGCACGCTCTACGTGTTCGCGCTGAACTGACCCGGCGCTACGGCCGAATCGCGCCCGAGTCGCGCCCGCATGCGCCCGATGCGGGCGCGACGCCCCACCCGCTTCAACCGGACACACCACCATGAATACTCGCCTCACTTCCGTTACCGTCGCCAGTCTGCTCGCCGTGGGCGTGGCGCTGACACCGGCAGCCGCGTCGGCCGGCGTGCGCGTCTGCACGCTGCCCGGTAGCCCGACCACTGCGCTCGACCGCTCCGTTGCGCGCGAAGTGTTCCGCGCCGCGGGCATCGCCGCGACCTTCAACGCACGCGGCGTCGACGACAACGGCGACGACGACGGCATCTCCGCCAGCGAGCTGACGAAATCGCTCGAACGCGACTGCGACGTGATCGCCGGTTTCCCGCGTTCGGCGATCGCCGATGCGTCGGGATCGAAAATGACGTTCTCGCAGGGCTATCTGCGCTCAGGCTACGTCAGCGTGTCGCTGCCCGATGCGCCAGCGCCGTCCGGCGCCAAGGAAACGATCGCGGCCACGTACGGCAGCCCGTCGCAACTGATCGCCGCGCAGCAGGCGAACGCACGCTTCGACCTCGAGAACACGAGCGAGAAAACGATCGGCGCGCTCGCCGCGGGCCGCGCGCAGCGCGCGATCGTCTGGTACCCGAGCGTCGTCGCGTACGAGCGTGCCCATCCGAAACAGCGGTTCAAGGTGGCGGCGACGTCGTCGCCGTACTCGGACTGGCAACTGTCGTTCGCATTCGGGCCGGGCAAGGACGCGCTGCAAAAGCGTATCGACGCCACGCTGGCGCAGATGAGCGGCAACGGCCGTCTCGCATCGCTCACGCGCGGCTGGACGCTCCCCGCCGACATCGCGCAAGCCGCCGCCACGCACGTGCCCGGCCGGTTTCTCGACGGCGCGATCGCGTCCGCGCAGCGGCCGGCGAAGAGCGGTTTCATCAAGGTGTCGACGAGCGAAGGCAGCGGCGTCCCGTCGTTCGACCAGGCGCAGGTGCAGCACGGCAAGAAGCTCTACGGCGACGCGTGCGCGAAATGCCACGGCGACCAGCTCGAGGGCAATACCGCGCCCGCGCTGAGCGGGGAATCGTTCGCGCCCGAGGGCAAGTCGCACATCACGGTCGGCGGCATCTTCCTGTACATGTCGAGCAACATGCCGGCCGATCGCCCCGGCAAGATGAGCGCACAGGAATACGAGGACCTGATGGCGTTCCTGCTCTACTCGAACGGCTACGACGCGTCGCAGAGCAAGCTGACCGCCGATATCGCCAACGCGTCGAAGGCGCCGCTCATCGCCGGGCCGCGCAAGTAACTTTCCCGCCCGCTTTCGTTTCGGTCGACCGCCGCGCCGGGCAGCCTGCCCGGCGCGCGGGTCCGGCTTTTTCTTTTCATTTCATTTCGTTCAGGACGACATCATGATCTCCCGCCATCGCAGAACCTTCATCGTGCAGGCCGCCGGCCTGTGCGCCGCGCTCGCGGCCGGCACGCGCGCCTTCGCGGCCGCCCCGCCCGTCGACGAAAACGACGCGACAGCGAAGACGCTCGGCTACCGCGCAAAGGCGACGACCGTCGACTCAGGCAAGTTCCCGAAGTATCAGGCGGGTCAGACGTGTTCGAACTGCCGCTTCTACAAGGCTGCCGCGGGCGAATCCGTCGGCACGTGCCCGATGTTCGCGGGCAAGACGGTTGCCGCCGAAGGCTGGTGCAACGTCTATGCGAAGCTCGCTTGATGCCGGGCCCGCCCGCGAGCGCGACGACGCGTCGCGTCGCGGCGCGGACGCCGAACGCGCGGTGCATCTGCATGCGCTGATCGCGCTGGGCATCGACCGCGGATACGTGACGCACGGCGAAATCGCCGATGCGTTGCCCGATGCGTTGCCGGATAACGCGGCCGAACGCGCGGATGTCGACGCAGCCGCGTCGATGCTGCGCGAGTTCGGCATCGACGTATGCGAGCATGCCGGCGAGCACACTGGGTGGACGCTCGACCGTCATTTTGCGCAGGTGTCGGAAGTCGCGTCGCCGCTCGCCGACGCATCGACGCCGCTCGCGGCCGACGACCTGCTCGCGGGCCGGACCAACGATCCGGTCCGGCTCTATCTGCGGGAAATGAGCGCGACGCCGCTGCTCGAACGCGACGAGGAGATCGCGCTCGCGCTCCGTCTGGAAAGCGGACGCGCCGCCTGCATCGACGCATTGAGCCGCGATCCGGCGGCGCTCGCGGCCGTCGCGGCGATCGCGGACGACATCCGTGCCGGCAAGGCGGCGGCGTCGGTTTACGTGACGGGGCTTACCGGTGAGATCGAATCGCCTGCAAGTACGCCGTCGATGTTGCCCGACGATCCGGCCATGGCGTCGCCGGCGCCGGACGATGCGGCCGGCCCTTCCGTCGACAGCGACGCGTGGCGCGATACGGTCGTCGAAGCGCTCGAGCGCGCCGGTGCGCTGGCGCCGGCCATGCAGCATGCATTGCACACGGACGGTTTCGCGTCGGCCGCCAGCCGAGCGCTGCTGCGCGAAGCGGCCGCGTTGACCGGCGCCATCCGCTTCACGTCACGCGCGATCGAACGCATCGGGCAAGCGAACCGCGAGCGCGCGACCCGAGCGCGCACGTTCGAAAAGCGGCTCGTCGACACGCTGGCCGCTGCGGGCATACATGCCGAATCCGCGCGCCACGACCTCTTCGCGCCGTGCGACGACGTATACGCATGGCTGCACGCATGCGGCACCGCGCATCCCGACTGCGCCGGCGCCCTCGCCCGCCATACGCCGGCGCTAATCGACGCGCGCGGCGCGCTCGCGCGCGTCGCCGCTCAGTCGCCGTTGCCGCTCGACATCGCGATTGCGCTCGACGCGCGGTGCTCGCGTATCGAGCGGGCGATGCAACCCGCGAGAACGAAGCTGTTCCAGAGCAACCTGCGGCTCGTCGTGTCGGTCGCCAAACGCTATGCCGATCGCGGCCTGCCGTTCTCCGACCTGATCCAGGAAGGCAATATCGGGCTGATGAAGGCCGTCGATCGCTACGATCACCGGCGCGGCTTCAAATTCTCGACCTATGCGACCTGGTGGATCCGGCAGGCGATCACCCATGCGCTCGCCGATCTGGGCCGCACGATACGCGTGCCCGCGCATACGGTCGATACGCTCAACAAGCTGTCGCGGCTCGCACGCATCCATCGGCAACGAACCGGCGACGTCGCCGACGCGCGCGCGCTTTCCGCGCAGATGCGGCTGCCGGTCGACAAGGTGCGCGAGCTGATGGGCATCGTGCGCGAACCGATCTCGGCCGACCTGCCGGTTTCGCCCGATCACGACCTCACGCTGTGCGACGTCACGATCGACCCCGACGCGCCGACGCCGGAAGAAGCCGCGAGCGCCGGCCAGTTGCGCACGGCAGTCGCGGCGCTGATCGATTGCCTCCCCGCGCGCGAAGCATGGATTCTTCGCCTGCGCTACGGGATCGACGTCGACAACGAGTATTCGCTGCGCGAGATCGGCCGGCAACTGAACCTGTCGGCCGAACGCGTTCGTCAGCTCGAGGTGGCGGCGCTCGAACGCATCCGGCAATTCCGGCACGCACCAGCGCTGCGCTCGCTGCTCGCCTGACGCGCCCGTGCCGGGCGAGCACGCGACGGCTCGCACACCGAACTGCTCAGGACTGCAACACGCCTGCTGCATTTGTGAACGCCGCACCGCATCGCGCTGCCGTCCGCAAACCCGACGGTTTGGCTGGATCGGGTGTCACGCGCCCGGCTGTCGCGGCTTTCGCCGCAGCCGCGCACCGGTCGCGCAACTGGCACGCATGTTGCGTTTTCCCGGGCACCGTCAGGAATTACACGAACGCAGGGAGACTCGCTTGTCCAAGATTGAATCGGTTCTTCACGAAACCCGTCAGTTCGCGCCGCCCGCGGCGCTCGAGCAGACGGCGACCATTTCCGGCA